>CAPZYV010000029.1 GCA_948750805.1 uncultured Bacilli bacterium
ACTGGGCTTTTACTTTTCTTAGTTTTACTTTTTCTGTTTTTCTTAACTAATTGATTAATTGTTGGCATTAATTTTCCTCCCTCCTAATTAACACACATCCTGGTGTATCAGATATTCCATTAAATTAGGCTCTATATACATAGAACCACAATTTAAAATACGAAAATACTATACCATTTATAGTTTATGTTTGTCAAGCATTTTAATGCTATTTTAAAACATTATTGTCTTACTCTATCTCTTCATATTCTTAATTCTACACACTACTTCTTATTAAAAACTAAGTATTCGTTTAAAAGCTTCTTGTCGGTCTTTTAAAACCATATTTATGTAATTCAAATCTCCAGCTGAAAGCACTACAGGGCAATCCTTAGCATTAAACTCTTCTAATATCTTACGATATTCATCATCATAAGCTAATCTTTCTAATAACGGTTTACAAACCACTGGATAATCAGAATATAAAGATAATAAATTAGGGTCTAAACCACAAAAATCTTTTTGAACTTGTTCTATTTCATTTTCTTTCATGTTTAGAAAATTTACATCTTCATCATATGGAAACAATGGCATCCATAATTGTCCCTTTTGATAAGCCATAACATCTCTATGGTCAATGCCTAAAATTCGTTCGCTATCAAATACAACATTGGGCATAAACCCAGTTAATAAATCTATATCTCTTTCATCATCATGAATAGTACAATCACTTAAACCAGCAATTTTTTTAGGGCGTAATCTATCTGTATAAAAAACACCATCTAAAGCAGGTACTTGAAAAGCTATATTATTGGGATTACGGTCAACTTGAACTGTAAAAGCATCACTAATAAATAATTTAATTAAAAACAATTCATTAGCATTATACTCGTCATGAGCAAGATAATCTTTAAAAAAAGTTAATAAACTTTTTAAATTATACTCACCACCATATGCTACAAAATCAGATATTTCTGGATTCATTAATTCACTAATCAAATAATGATTATAATTAGGATTTTGAAAATTTTCTGAAAGTAGTCCACATTTTGTTACTTCATCAGCTTGAGAAATATTAGGTCCTTCCGTTCTAACATATGCCAAATGATATTCCAAAGATTGCAACCCCATTATTTTACTAGCAAACATACTAAAGAAAAATTCTGAAAATAATCGAAAATCATTTCTAACTTTAAAATAATTTAGTTTTCCATCAATTTCATACCATGTTGATTTTTCTCTTAAAAGTGTTTCATTAATAGCCACTCTATTTTTCAGCTCTTTTAAAGGTACTATTTTACTTCTATAGTGTGGTATAAGCGCATCATTAAGCCTCATAAAACCCCTCCGTTTTTTAGCTAATATATTAACAAATTTTTACTACATTGTCAATATTTACAATAATTCACTACTTATAAAATAAGTTCTCGTATTTTCTTTAAATTCATTTCTGGAGCCTTATAATTATCACCTAAAACATACATCATATTTTTATTTTGTCTTCCCAGTTTATTAAGCTCTCGAATTAGCAATTCTAAATTCTGATAATTTTCTTCTAATGCTAAAGATACTAAAGTGCTTTTATCCATAAAAGGAACATTTTCATTAGTCAGTAATCTAGCATATAAAAAATATTTACTAGCATATAATCTATGTACCATATATATGTCCCTATAATCATTTAAAATACCTATAGCACTTTTAAATTCTAAATCACTATAATAAAAAGCATTAGGATGAGTAACAAAACCAGCTAATTCATTAACTTGAAATAAATTATTAGCATTTAATATTATATTAATTATATAACCTAATCTGAATATATCATCAGCATATTTCTCCTGATTATATATTCCTATTAAACAATCTAATTTTGCTCTAAGTAGTTCTTTTTCTCTTTCATCTTTACTAGCCTCTAATTTCGAAACTAATAGCACTATAATATTTATAGCTTCTTCAAAATCAACTAAATTTAATTTGCCTAATACAGCCGAAATTGAAGCTAATTCTATATATTTACTATTACCTCTATTTAAAGCTATTTTTTCTTTTGAAGAAGATACATTATGATTTTTTAAAGCTGCACTTAAAAAGATATTATCACTATTTAAAATCTCATCAAGTACAGATTTATAACTATCACTATCAAGTTTTCTTAATTCTAAATTATAAACCACCATAAAAATATCAATATGAAAAGCTAATTCTAATTCCGAAAAATTAAAAGTAAAAATTTTATTTTGCGAAAAATTTGAAATTTTTAAATAATAAGCTAAAGCTATTTTTTTATAATTTAAAGGTAAATCTGAACCTAAAAGCTTATATATTAAATACCATTTAGCATTATCAAAACATATTCTAACTACTTTTTCATAATCACTTATATCTAATTCATTAACTAATTCATTATTTAAAATAAATAAAATACAATCTAATTCTTCCCTACTTCTTTGATAATTAATTTTACTATTTAAAGCCACATTAATAACAAGCCTAACTTTATCATTATTTAATATATTTCTTTGGATTAATAAGAGTAAGAAATCATAAGAAGAATAATGCATATTAGAATCTAAAATATCTTTAATAATTTTATATTCATCAGAAAAACTAAAAGAATCCATAATAATATATAAAACTATTTTTATTTTTTTAAATATAACAACATCTGTGCTACTTCTTAATAAATTATTAATTATATCTAAAATCTCTCCAATATAATCTTTTTTCCAAACTTGTTCATTTAATACAAACTTTTTTAAGCTTTCCAAATCATTATCAAGTTTAAATTTTTTAGCATATAAAAGGATAAATTCTAAAGCACTATCTAAAATTGTTAAATCCATTTCATAATAAAACATTTGCCTTATTAAATCTAAAACATTTTCATCTATTTTGCTATTTAGTAAATCTTTATGTTTTTCTAATACTACTTCATCCATAACTTCCCCCAAAAAGCATAATATACTAACTTTATTATAAGTATATCATAATAAATCAAAAGAAAAAAGCAGATTTCTCTACTTATTCTTACATACAGCACCAGCAGTATTATATAAATTGGTTACATCATTAAGCTTAATTTTACCATTTTTTATTATTTGACTATTATTTGAATCTATTTCTATTAATTTATTCATATCAATCTTGGCATAATAAATATCTGTTTTATTCGTTAAGGTATCTCCTTCAATATTAACACTATAATTATAATGTTCAACATCTTTATAGGGAGCATAAATTTCTTCCGCTGTCGCTTTAAATTTATTTAAATAATCACTATCTTTTGAAATAATCTTTTCTATTGTTTCTATTCTTAAAACTATTCCATTTTTAGAAGTAACTTTATAATTAAAATCAACTTTTACTCCTTCCTGTGCATATCCTGTTCTAACACACTCGGTTACAATTTCTTTTTCTTTACATCCCATTAAAGTCAAACTTGCTAAAGCAACAATGCTTAATTTAATAGCTTTTCTCATAAACTCGCACCTTTCTTCTATTAATATATTATACTAATATTTAAATGTTTTTATAAAGAAACTTATTCTAAAAATTTCATCTCTTTACTTCCAAAATATAATTCTTTTAGTTCTCTAACTCTTCCTTTATATTTAATTGGTTCTTTTTTTAAACCTAATAAAGCTTCTATTTCTGCATCAGTATAATTACCTAAACTAGTATTTATAATACTATCTAATAGTGATACATCTCCTACCGTTAAAAATTCCCGAATATTACTTATTGTTTTAAAAGTACTAGAATCATATTCTTGCATTAATGCTCCAATCTGTGGTATTATTCCTCGTCCACAATTACCATACATTGGATTATAATCCACTTTTTCAACCTCTTCTCGTTTTGATTCAGTTTCTAATCCCTTTTGTTCTTGTAAATGTACTACTATCATGGTTGAATAATTTTCACAACAAAGAAATGATGTCAGCAAATGATAAGGATAGCCTTCGCCACTTATAAATTGACCTTCTTTTATTTCATGGCGCATAAAAGAACCTGATAAAGCAAAAGGTGAAATAGTAATATTTTCTTCCGTATCATTATTAATAAGTGTTAACATAAATAAAGCTCCATTTAACTGAGTTTTTAAATACATAACTGGATTACCATTTACTAAATATTGTATGTTATGCCTTGCTAAAACACCCGTGCCAAATTCATCATCAATAGACGCACTAATAATGCATAACCCCTGAAGTTTTTCCTGACCATTTTTTATAACTTCATAATTTATATTAGTATTCCAATTTGCTGTTCTGGGATTTCCTATTGATTCTATATCTCTAGTTACACTAGCACTTTCTATTTTATAACTAGCATTAATAATTCCCATATCTGATATAGCTTGAATATTAATACTATCTTCTAAACAATTTATTGTGCCTACTTCCTGCATATCATCATCTACTACTGGCAAAATATCACCAGCTTCAACACTAAATTTTTCAAGCACTCCTAATTTAAACATATTTAAAAATACTATAGCTGCTCTTAAATTTTTATCATAATTTAATTTTTGTCTACTCATTTTAAGTCTCCTAAATATATATAAATTATATCAAAAGAAAAACTTAAAGTATAGTAAAATAATTGACTAATTTAATCTAAAGTCATATAATTTTTATATACCTAAATGGTAAGAAAGGATATTATGTTAGAACTAAAAAAAATTGTTAAAAAGTACTTAACAGGTACAAATAGTGTAAGTGCCCTAAAAGGCATTGATTTAAAATTTCGTGAGTCTGAGTTTGTAAGTATTTTAGGTCAATCTGGATGTGGTAAAACAACACTTTTAAATATTATTGGGGGTCTAGATAATTATACTAGTGGGGATTTAATAATTAATGGTAAATCCACGAAAAATTTTAAAGATAAAGATTGGGATAATTATCGTAATCATCGTGTCGGTTTTGTTTTTCAAAATTATAATTTAATCCCTCATCAAACAGTACTTGCTAATGTTGAACTTGCTTTAACTTTAGCTGGTGTAAGTAAAATAGAACGAAGAAAAAGAGCAATTAAAGCTTTAAAGGATGTTGGTTTAGGTGACCAAATAAATAAAAAGCCTAATATGATGAGTGGAGGCCAAATGCAAAGAGTTGCTATTGCTCGAGCTCTAGTATCAAACCCTGATATTTTACTCGCTGATGAGCCAACAGGGGCCCTAGATTCTAAAACTAGTGTTCAAATAATGGAACTACTTAAAAGTATTGCAAAAGATAAATTAGTTATCATGGTAACTCATAACCCTGAATTAGCTGAAAGCTATTCTACTAGAATTATTAAACTCCTAGATGGTAAAGTAATAGATGATTCTAATCCTTATCATGAAGAAGAAAAAGAAAACGTAAAAAGTAATTTAGGCAAAACTAATATGTCATTTAAAACTGCTTTATCGCTAAGTTTAAATAACTTATTAACTAAAAAAGGAAGAACTATCCTTACATCATTTGCTGGGTCAATTGGTATTATTGGTATAGCCCTTATTTTATCTTTATCTAGTGGTATGCAAAAATATATTAATAAAGTGGAAGAAGATACTCTTTCGAGTTATCCAATAACGTTACAAGAAACAACAATGGATACAGGCGCCTTATTAAATGCTGCAACTAGTGAAAATGATAATAAAACTTATGATGATAATAAAATCCACTCTAGGAATGTTACTAGCTCTATGTTATCACTTATGAGTAGTGGTGCTAAAACTAATAACCTATATGAATTTAGAAAGTATTTAATCAATAATGAAGATAAATTTGCCAGTCATGTTAATGATATTCAATACTCATATAATTTAGATTTAAATATTTATAAAGAAAATAAAGATAATTATGCTTTAGTAAATCCTGACCAAATAATTGAAAAACTTGGAATGAATGATATGAATAACATGGGTGAACTTATGGGTGGTGCTGCTACTAGCTATAATGCTTTTACTGAAATGTTAAATAATAAAGATTTATTAAAAGAACAATACGATATTTTAGCAGGTTCACTTCCTTCTAACTATAATGAAGTAGTATTATTAGTTAATAAAGATAATTGTATTAGTGATTATGCTCTATATGCTATAGGTATTTTAGATAGTAACGAATTAGTTGAAAAGTATAAAACTGTTTTAAATGGTGGTAAAGTTGAAGATTTGGAAGAATTATCATATACTTATGATGAATTATTAGAAAACAAATTCAAAGTTTTACTAAACACTGATTACTATGAAAAAAAGGGTAAAATATGGGTAGATAAAAGAGAAGATGAAAAGTTTTTAAATAATAAACTTAAAAATGCTTTAGAACTTAAAGTTGTAGGCATAATTAAAGCTAAAGATGAAACTGTAACTGCCAATACTTATGGCGGAATCCTTTATACATCAGAATTAACTAAATATGTAATTGAGCAAATTAAGGAAAGTAAAATTGCTCAAGAACAATTAGCTAATGAAAAAATAAATGTTTTTACTAACAATGAATTTTCTGGTAAAGAATTTAATATGAACGACTTAAGTAAAGCTGAAAAAGCTTATTTAGCTTCTTTATCTCAAGAACAATTAGCTGAAGTAATTAAAAACTATCAAGAAAATGCTAATGCAACATATGAAGCTAACTTAAAAAAATTAGGCATTGTTGATTTAGAGAAGCCAAGTATTATTAATATTTATGCTAAAGGATTTGATGATAAAGAAAGCGTAGCTGATTTAATTGAGGAATATAATAAAAATACAAGCGAAGAAAATAAAATAAGCTACACTGATTTTATCGCTGTAATGATGAGTGGGGTATCAAACATTATTAATATTATCAGTTATGTCTTGATGTCATTTGTAAGTATATCTTTAATAGTATCATCTATTATGATTGGTATTATAACTTATATTTCTGTATTAGAAAGAACTAAAGAAATTGGTATTCTTCGTAGTATTGGTGCTAGTAAAAAAGATATATCTCGAGTATTCAATGCCGAAACTTTAATTGTTGGAGCTAGTGCTGGTGTATTAGGTATAGTTATAACACTTATTATAAACATCCCAGTAAACATCGTTATTAAATCTATAACTGGCGTTAATAATATAGCAAGTCTTACAATTATAGGTGGTTTAATATTAATATTTATTAGTATATTCTTGACTGTTATAGCAGGACTTATACCCGCAAAAATGGCCAGCAAAAAAGACCCAGTTGAGGCTCTTAGAACTGAATAAAGATTGGAAATTCCAATCTTTTAATTTTTATTAAAATCTTTAGTAGTATAATTTTTACATTTAATATAAGATTTATATTTATAAGCTCCATCTAATTTAACTATTACATAGCCCTCACATACATCATCTTCATACTTAAGCTCATCTAAAAATTCATTTTCTATTAATTCTTTACTTGTAACTTTAGTTTCATTTCCTTCTTTAGGATATAAAAATTTATAATCTACATATTTTTCAGCACTATCTTTTAATTTATCTTCTACTTTAGCATAATTATTATCATTATCCTTAAGTTTAAACCCAATAAAAGTTAGTAAAGCTAAAATTACAACAACAATTATCCCCCATATAGTAAATAATGTATTTGTCTTTTTCATAACTATCCTTTATCTATTTAGTACGTTCTTTAATAAAAAATGGTCCAAATTCCAAAGATGCTGGTATACTAGTTCTATCATACTTATACATTTTATAACCAAGACCAGTACAAGAATATACTTCACCATCATCATATTTTTTAGTACTTTCACTTAAACAAAATACTGGTTTTTTAGATTGCCTAGCTCTAAAATAATCTATAAAAAAGCAAGATATCCATATAATAACTAACGCAAGTACAATTAACTTAATAATTTCTCCTTTTTTTAAATTCATTTTATTTTCCATATTTTTTCACCTATTATAATTATAAATGTTAAATTTCAAAAACGCAACATATTTAAATTAAATTTATCTTTTATTTTTCTTACTTCAACTTTTCATTTCAAATATCTTCTTATATCCATAAAAAAACTGTTAAGTTTTACCTTAACAGTTTTAAATTAAGCTAATTCTACTTCAGCGCCAGCTTCAGTTAATTGAGTCTTAATAGCTTCTGCTTCATCAGCAGGAATATTTTCTTTTAAGTTACCACCATTGTCAGCTAAAGCTTTTGCTTCAACTAATCCAAGACCAGTAATTTCCTTAATTATTTTAATAACAGCGATTTTGTTTCCGCCAGCACTCTTAAGTACTACAGTTTTTGTTGAAGGTCCTTCTTCAACTGCACCTGCAGGAGCAGCAGCTACTGCTACAGCACTTGGATCTACTCCAAATTCTTCTTTCATTGCGTCAACTAATTCTTTAACTTCAAGAATAGTCATTTCTTTTAAAGATTCAATAAAACTTTCTTTTGTTAATTTTGCCATATTTTCAATTCCTTTCTAATTTTCTAATTTTTCGGCATATAAGTTTAAACCAATAGATAAATTTCTTACATGTTCCATCATACCAGCGGCTAACATTGTTAGTAATCCTTCGTAAGATGGGATAGTTGCATATTCATTAATTACAGAAAGTTCAGCTTTCTCGCCATTAATGATACCTACACGAATATTCATTTTATCGTGAGTTTTAGCAAATTCAGAAATAACTTTAATTGGTTCAAGTAAATTCTTACCAAACATAATTGCATTTGGTCCTTCTAAGAAACCATTTAAGTCAATATTTAAGTCATCTAAACTTCTCTTTAAAAGAGTGTTTTTATAAACTCTAACTTCACCTTCAGCATCTCTTAGTTTCTTTCTTAGTTCACTTACTTCAGCAACTGTTAAACCTTGATATTCAAATAAAACTACAGATTCACTATTTTTAATTTTATCTGTAATCTCACTAACAATAGCCTTTTTAGTGTCTAATACTTTGCTACTTGCCATATTTTTCCTCCTATTATATTTAAAAAAGCTTCCGTAAGGGAAGCTTAAAACAACAAAGTTCTAAACAACTCCCCTCGGTAGGATTATTAAAGCTTTGCTCCCTACTGTCTTTGGTTCGCTTTTTTATACAATTTATTATATTACAAATCTAACTAAATGTCAAAAGTATTTTTATCTAAATGGATACCAGGACCCATAGTACTAGTAATTGTAATACTATTAATGAATACACCTTTAACACTTGTTGGTTTAGCTTTTGCAACAGTTGTTACTACATAACTTAAGTTTTCAGCTAATTTCTTTTCATCAAAAGATACTTTACCAATTATAGTATGGATATTACCATAAGAATCATTTTTATAACTAATCATACCTTTGTTAATATCATTAACAGCTTTAACAACATCAGTAGTAACTGTACCAGTTTTAGGGTTTGGCATTAAACCTTTAGGTCCTAAAACTTTACCAATCTTACCAAGTTCTGGCATCATATCAGGAGTTGCAACGATTACATCAAAATCAAACCAATTTTCTTTAGCGATTTTGTCAATCATATCTTTATCGCCAACATAAGTAGCTCCAGCTTCTTTTGCTTTAGTTGCAGCTTCTCCTTTAGCAATAACTAATACTCTTTTAGTTTTACCTGTACCATTAGGAAGAACAAAACTTCCTCTTAAACTTTGGTCAGACTTTTTCGCATCTATATTTAATTTAATAGCAACTTCAACAGTACTATCAAAATTAGTAACACTTGTTTCTTTTACTAATTTTACAGCTTCATCTAAACTATATAATTTATTTTTATCAAGTTTGCTAGATGCTTCCACATATTTTTTTCCATGTTTTTTCATTTCAATTTCCCTCCTATCTGTGGTTATTTAATGGGATTTCTTTTTATAAATTTTTATTATTCTTCTTCTGTTTTTTCTTCATCACCAATTACTGGGACTTCAGCATTAAATGATTTTGCTTCTTCTTCCATTTCAGCAAGTTCTGCATCACGTTTAGCTGCTTCTGCTTCTTCTAGACGAGCCTCACGAGCTTGTTCAGCTAATTCTGCATCATTAACACCTTTAATAGCAATACC
>CAPZYV010000030.1 GCA_948750805.1 uncultured Bacilli bacterium
AACAAATAAGATTAAATATTATACAGATAAAGTGTATACTGATGAAGAAATAATTGCCATAAATGAAGCTTTAAGTTTAAAATTAAAAATGAGTAGTTTGGCTATTAGAACCAATTACTTTAGTTACTTAGATAAAAAGTTAAGTAGCTATTCCACTTCCAAAGAATAAAAAATCGCAATAAAAGAAAGGAAAATATATGAATAATTTAGTAATAGTTGAATCTCCAGCTAAAAGTAAAACTATTGAAAAATATTTAGGTAAAGATTATAAAGTAGTATCTAGTAAAGGTCATATTAGAGATTTAGCAACTACAGGGAAATATGGCTTGGGAATAGATATTGAAAATAATTTCGCCCCTAATTATGTTCCTATTACAGGCAAAAAGAAAGATATAGCTGCTTTAAAAAAGATGGCAAAGGAAAGCAGTAAAGTAATACTTGCAACTGACCCTGACCGAGAGGGAGAAGCAATTTCTTGGCATCTTTATGATGAACTAGAACTTAAAGACTCAGAATATGAAAGAGTAGTATTTAATGAAATAACAAAAGATGTTGTTATAAATTCGATTAATAATCCACGGAAAATTGATATGGATTTAGTTAAATCCCAAGAAACAAGAAGAATGCTTGACCGAATTATTGGTTTTAGATTAAGTAAATTAATGCAAAGAAAGACTGGTGGCAAAAGTGCTGGTCGTGTTCAAAGTGTCGCTTTAAAATTAATTGTTGACCGCGAACGAGAGATTTTAGCTTTCGTGCCAGAAGAATATTGGACAATTGAAGCCGATTTTAAAGATTTTAAAGCAAGTCTTGAAAAATATCATAATAAAAAAGTTGAAATTCATAGTGAGGCTGAAGCCGATGAAATTTTAAATAAACTATCTTTATCTTTTAAAATTGATAGTGTTGAAGAAAAAGAAAAGATGAAAAGACCTAAAGACCCATTTAGAACTTCTACTCTTCAACAAATGGCTGCTAATCGTCTTAATTTTTCTTCAAGTAAAACAATGCAAATTGCCCAGAAGCTATATGAAGGTATGAATATTGGTAAAGAGACTGTCGGTTTAATTACTTATATGCGTACAGATTCTACGAGACTTAGTGAAGTATTTGTGGATGATACTAAAAAGTATATTAAAGGTAAATATGGCGATGAATATGTAGGTAGTGTCAAATCTTCCAAAGAACCAAAAGGAGCTCAAGATGCGCATGAAGCAATAAGACCTACAAGTATTATGAGAACACCGGAATCAATTAAAGAATATTTAAGTAATGATGAATATAAATTATATCGTCTGATATATATTAGAAGTTTAGCTTATTTAATGAGTAGTGCTAAAACTTTAGCTACAACAGTAAATCTAGAAAATAATGGTTATATGTTTAAAGCCACAGGAAGTGTTTTAAAATTTGATGGTTATTTAAAAGTTTATAGTGAATATGAAGATTCAGAAGATGTCATATTACCAGATTTAAAAAATTATCAAAGTAATACGATTGTAGCTAATATTATTGAAAAGTTCCAACACTTTACAAAGCCAGCAGCAAGATATACAGAATCGAGTTTAATTAAAGAAATGGAAAGTCTTGGAATAGGGCGCCCAAGTACATATGCAACAATTATGAAAACTATTAAAGATAGAGGATACGTAACCATTGATGATAAAAAGTTTTATCCAACGGAAATCGGTTTTGAAACAACAGATAAACTCCAAGAATTCTTTAGTGGAATTGTTAATGTTGAATATACAGCTAATATGGAAACCGAACTTGATGAAATAGCAGATGATAAAAAGAATAATATTGAAGTTTTAATAAAATTTTATGATGAATTTGCTCCATTAGTTGATAAAGCTTTTAAAGAAATGGAGAAAAAAGAACCAGAAAAAACTGGGGAAGTTTGTCCTGAGTGTGGGAGTGAACTAGTTGTTAGAAGTGGACGATTTGGAGAGTTTGTGGCATGTAGCAATTATCCTACTTGTAAATATATCAAAAAAGAAGAAAAAACAAATGAAGTAGTAGCAAAATGTCCAAAATGTGAACATGATATTGTCGCTCGTCGTACAAAAAAAGGTAAAACTTTTTATGGCTGTTCCAACTACCCTAAGTGTAATTATGCAACTTGGTATGAACCAACTGGAGAGATTTGTCCAAATTGTAATAATTTATTAGTTAATAAAAATAAAAGCATCATATGTGAAGATTGTGGCTATACTAAATAGTCACTTTTCTAATGCTTTTTAATAGGTAATCTTGTTTCAATTAAAGTTTTGAGTTATAATATGAGTATTCACTTCCGCTACAGAAAGGAAATAAATAAATGAATATATTAAAAGTAGAGAAACTTTGTAAAAAGTTTGGAAAAAAAGAAATATTAAAAAATGTTAGTTTTGAAATAAATAAAGGGGATATACTAGCATTTATTGGGCCAAATGGAGCTGGTAAAACTACAACTATAAAGTGTATTTTAGGTCTTCAAAAAATAACTAGTGGGAAAGTACTTATAAATGGATATGATATTAAAAAAGATTTTGTTAAAGCTATAAGAAAAGTTGGATGTATTGTTGAATCTCCAGATGTATATATGAATTTAACTGGTTATGAGAATTTAAAAATGCAAGCTAGTTTATATGGTAGTGTTGATATAGAAAATTTAAATTATATAATTAAATTAGTTGGTTTAGAAAATAGAATAGATGATAAAGTAGGAAAGTATTCATTAGGTATGAGGCAACGTCTTGGAATTGCAATTTCATTAGTTAATAATCCAGATTTATTAATATTAGATGAGCCAACTAATGGTTTAGACCCAGAAGGTATTAAAGAACTTCGAGAACTTTTAATATCTCTTGCAAATAAGGGTATGGGCATTTTAATTTCTAGTCATAATTTAAGTGAGTTAGAAAGTTTTTGTACTAAAGTATGTATTATATCGCATGGTGAAAAATTAGAAGAAAATACGATTGAACATATTAAAGAAATTGATGAAAATAAATATATAATTAAAGTAGATGATACTAAAAAAGTTAAAAAATATTTAAATAAAGTTGATAAAATTTTAGACAAAAATCATATAGAAATAATAAAAGATGAAAAAGATATTGCTTTATTTATTAAATTATTAGTTAATAATGATATTAGTATTTATGAAGTTAAAAAAGAAGAACTAAGCTTAGAAGAAGCATTTATAAAAAGAGCAGGAGGTAAAAAAATTGATTAGATTAATTAAAGCAGAACTAAAAAAATTATTTAGTAAAAAAAGTTTTTACATTGTGACTATTATTTTTATTCTTTATTCTCTTTTAACTAATATTATTTATAAAAAAATGGATGATTTATCTTTTAGATATGATGAAGTTGAAATAAATGATTTAAAAGCAATAAATAAAAATTTAGATATAAATAAAGAAGATGATTTATTAGAATACGTTTCTAATTTGAGTATAATAGAAACAGAAGAATTAAAAGAAAAATTTAATGATGATGCAGCATCATATTTGATTGATAATTATATATCATCACTAATAAGTGACCGTAATGATGCCAAATATATTAATAAAGATTTAGAATTTGAAACAAATATTAATTTAGAAATTAATGACTTAATTAAAAAGATTAAAGATAATGATTGGCAATATTTTACTAAAGAGAAAATCAAAGAATATAATAGCTATATATTAAATACTAATAACGAAATTTCTATTAACAGATTTAAAGAAGTCATTAAATTAGAAGAATATCGTTTAAATAATAATATAGGATATGATACAGATAATTATTTATTCAAGGCTATTTTAGAAATTGAAACTGACTTAACAGAATATCATAATTTACAAAATAAATCTAATTTAACTAAAAATGAAGAAGTTCGATTAGAGAGTTTAAAAGAAATGATGTTAAAAAACTATTATATTTTAGATAACAAAGTTGATATAAATAATAATAGTAGTTTAAATATGGTTTTAAGAAATTTTACAATTGAGTTTAGCTTATTTATTTTAATTTATGTTATCTTAATTTGTGGCTCGATTGTAAGTGAAGAATATAGCAAAGGTACAATTAAATATTTACTTACTAAACCTTACAAAAGAAGTACGATTTTAATGTCTAAATTATTATCAGCACTTTTATTGATACCAATAATTATTCTTTTTATGCTTATAATTGAAATTGTAGTAGGTGGGTTAATTTTTGGTTTTTCATCTTTAAGTATACCCGTAGTTATTTTCAATAGGGTAACAGATAATTTGATTACTTATAATGTTCTCATTTATACGCTTTTATCTTTATTAAGTGAACTTCCAATGTATTTAGTATTAGGAGCTTTATGTTTTGCTCTTTCAACTATTACAAGGTCTACTTCGGCTGCAACGACAATAACTTTCTTATTTTATTTAATAGGTGGAGTTATTTCGGAATTAGCCCTAACATATAATTGGCATATTTTTAAAGCTTTTGTTTCTATTCATTGGCGTTTTAGTTATTTAGTTGATTTTACATCTAATCCCTATAATATTAATCCATGGATATCTTTATTAACTGTTCTAATCTATATTGGTGTAATATTATGTCTAGCCTTTATTTATTTTAACAAAAAAGATGTAAAAAACATTTAAAATTAGTTATAATAAGTATAGGTAGTGGTTTAGATGAAGTACAAGAATATAGATAATATAAAAAAATTAATTATAATAGCATTAAGCACTCTTTTGGTATTAATATTAGTATTATCTGTTCCTGGTAAAGAAGCAGTTTTAAAGACTTCTCAAAGTAATACAAGTGCTAAGAACATAATGGCAGTTATTAATAAAATAAAAAGTGATAATGCTAATTTAGAATTAGAATATGAAAGTGAAAATAATAATGTATTTAAAAGTCTTATTTTTAAAAATGTTTTAGAAGATAATTCTACATATAAAAGTATTATTATTGATACGAAAACAGGTAATGAAATTTCTTTTATTGATTTAATTATAGAAGATAAAAGAGATTCCTTTTATGAAAAAGAATTAGAATTATTGCAAAATAAATATCCTACATTTATAACAAGTGCGATTAATGACAATAAAGCTTCAACTGGTTATAAAATATACTATGTTAAAGATAATGAAGTAATAATATATTATTATGATTATATTTATAGTGAGAATATAAATGAGGCTATCAGTTTAAGAATTAATTATAATGAAATTAGAGATTATTTGAGTTTTAAACCAAATCTTGATAAAAATTATAAAAATGAAGATGGATTTAATTATTCTAAAGATAAGAAAGCTATTTCAATAACTTTTGATGATGGCCCAAGTAGAAGATTTAATCCTCTTATCTTAAAGACACTTTCTGATAATAAAGCTCGAGCTACATTTTTTATGGTAGGCTCAATGATGAATAGTTGTAATAAGTGTGTAGTAGAAACATATAAATCAGGAAATGAAGTAGCGTCTCATACTTATGAGCATATAAATATTAAAACGAATAAAATAGAAAAAGTAAATGAGAGCTTAGATAAAGTAAATGATATATACAACAGATTAACTGGGGATAATATAAAATATTTAAGGCCACCGTATGGAGCTTATAATAAAGTTAATTTAGATAATGTAGCACTTCCTTTTATTCTTTGGAACTTAGATACTGAAGATTGGCGCTATAAAGACGTGAATCATATCGTAAATTATATTTTAAATAATGTTAGTGATGGTTCAATTATTTTAATGCATGAGCTATACGAGACTAGTTATGAAGCTTTAAAAATAGTATTGCCAAAACTTTATGCGATGGGATATCAAGTAGTAAGTGTAAGTGAGCTTGCTAGTCTTAAAGGAAGAAATTTAGAAGCAGGACATGCATATCGTAAAATACTATAAACCAATTTCTTCATCAATGGTATTAGCTCGATTAATTTCGACAAATAAAGTAATTATACCACCCACTAAAAATAGCAAAGCAGCAACTAAAGAAGCATGATTTAAGATGACTTCTTTTTTTGTTATTTCTTTTTTTAATGTATTTACATCTTCGTAATTAATAAATACAAAATATATATAAATAAAAAGAGCAACTGTTAAAACCGTAATATTTATAATACGATATTTTTTATGAGCAACAGGATTTTTACTTAAAAGAAAATCTCTTTCAAATTTATCAGAAATAAGTGCAGCTATCGCAATAAATAAATAGACAACCCAAATCATATCTTCATTATTTAATCTTTGTAATTTTACTCCAATATTCATATTAAATTATATGATATAATAGTTTTTTTATAAAAGATTTATATACAATAATTAATCAGTTTACTATAAAAAGAAAAATTAAAGTTTTTAACAGTCATAAAAACTTCTTGACATTATTGCAATAATAAGGTAAAATCTATAAAGTTTATAAAAAAAGGAGGGGGAAAGTATAATGAAAAAATATACTTTACAACGTTTAGAATCTTTAGCTGTGGCTACTTCTTTAACTATTTCTTTAACTGCTTGTAATGGTAGTAAAGAAGGAAAAAATGATGAACTATATGAATCATATATTGCTATAAGTAATGCTAAAAAAGAAACAGATGCTCGTATAAGTGATTATGAATTAGAAAACGAGCGCCTTTCTGATGAAATAGAACAATTAGAGGAAGAATTAAATAGAAAAAAAGCTGAAATAGAAAGTTTAACGGAAAAGGCAGAATCCTATGCTTCTTTAATTTCTAAAGAAAAAGCTTACGCCTTATTAGATAAAAGCGAACTTTATGATAAAAAAACTAAAGAGTTTATTAAATGTTATTTAAGCGATAAAAGTGATTATGTAGTAATGTCATTATTATTACAAACTATAACTGGCGATAGTAGTCATCTTGCGAGAAATATAAATGGAGATAATGAACACGTACCTTTAACACCTATATATGATAGCAATGAATTATTTATATTAGATAATTCTAAAGCTACTACAGGCATGATTAATGATTATGATGCCTTATACGTAAACATGAGATATTCAAACACTTATGGCAATTATAATGTATACGAAACCCCATTTGGCGTTATTATAGCTGATTCTAACAATAGAGTAGTCGCTTATACCACACAATATGGCCTAATCTCTGTTTATGATTTAAATATTTCAATAGTTTCCTTTAATAGATTCTTAGAAAATATAGGATTGCCAAGTTATATAGCTTCTGAATATCTACCTGAAGATTTAGAAAGAGCAAAACTTGCTGTAAATAAAAAAATTGCTGGTTATCAAGAAGATGGTAAAACAAAAATGTCGAATGTCTTGGTTATGGACATGACATCTTGTAAAAATTATTATCATACAGAAGGATATGCCCCATATTATTTTTTAGATTATATTGGGCCTAACGTTTTCAATACTTCCGAATTTTTATATCAAGATATATTTAATAGTGATGGATACTTTACATTAGATAGAGAATCAGGCGAATTTTTATATCAATATCCTGATTATTATAGTTATAATCGCAGTTTTTACTTAACAGAATATGACTTTTTTGAAAGTCCTCTTAAACCATTATCTGACTTATTAAACGAAAAAAATATGCCAGAATCTATAAGCCACAAAGCATTTATAAATACTTCCGAATTAGCAGATATTTATAGTGCTTTAAAACCTGAAGAACCAGCAAGATAATTTTTAAAAAAACAATCTTTAAAATTGCTAATAAAATTTTATTTAAATCTATTTTAAAAGAAAAGGAGTTTTAAAAATGAAAAAGAAAACAACAGCTAAACGCAAAAAAGCTATGTTAAGAAAAATGAAAAAACAAATCATTAAGAATGAAAGAAAAAATATACTTAATGAAAGACTTATTGATTTTTCTAATTCATCCGAAGAAGAAACTATAACTCAATTTACTAAAGTAGAATTATTAGAATATATAAATAAAGCAAAAAAAGAAATAACAACTTTAGTAAATGATAAGATTCAAAAGGCAAAAATAAAGAAAAAAACTTTTAAAAACTTTATAAGTACTACGATAAATAAACTATTTGATATGATTAATCAAACAAAAAGTATTTCTATAAATAGTATTTTAAAGAACGCCAAAAATTATTTGTTAAAAACAGCTAAATTAATAAAACAAGAGAAAAGAAATATTTGTGTAGCTTTATCGGCAGTAATTACAGTTAACAGTGCAAGTGTTAAATCTTCGAGTGAACTCTTTTTAGGCCCTTCATATGAGAAAACTGTAATTCCGATTGAAGATACTACTTTATCTCTACCTCTACATGCTCTTGAAGAAGATATTGAATTTCTTGATGTACAACCTTCTATAGAAAGCGAAACAGAAACTCAACTTCTTGAAAGTGATAATACTTACTCTGAAAATTTAATCACAACTTTCGAAAAAGAGCAAGCGGTTATGGATAAAGAAAATTTAACCATGGAAAAGTTATATACTTTACTTGATTTAATGCTTATAGGTAATAGTCCTTTTGTTAATGCTTTTAATTCGCGTGAAGAAGCACTTGATTATTTGTATGAAAGTGAATACCGCACTTATGAGGATATGATGCTTATCATAATGGCTAGAGATGGTTATTGCTATAATGAACTTGATGCAGTTTGCGCCGGATGTGTTGCAGAAGCTCGGGGGGGGGGTACATGTTATATAGATGCTTATGCCGTTGCTAGTGTCTTTTTAAACCGTACTAATTATATTCCATATATTAATTCTCATACTGTTAATTATTATACTCAATTTGTTGCTCCTAACCAATTTGAAGTTTATGACAATGAAACTTATTTAGATTTTTTAGGGCGTATAGATTTACCAGGCTACCAAGCAGCTATTGATGCTTTTTATAGCAAACTTTCTATGCATGATTATTTAGAATTTAGAGGTTCATGGGTTGATGTTAAAAAATATGAACAATTTGTTAGTGGTGGTAATAAATATTTAGTTCGAATGAAAGAGCAAAATATTGTTAGTCAATCTGAAGAAACAAAAGAAGAAGTTATGACCTTAGTCTTAAAAAATAATAACACTGAATATGTAGATTATTAATTAATCTACATTTTTTTACATAATTTTTTTAAAAATTTCAAAATTAGCAGTTATATATTGACAAGTGCTAAGCATAATATTATAATGTATTTAGCACTAAAGAAAAAAGAGTGCTAATATAGGTGATTATATGGATGAAAGGCAAAAAGAACTTTTAAAAGAGATTGTTGAAGGTTATATAAAAGAAGCTAAACCTATTGGTTCAAAACATTTATGTGATAAATTTAATTGTTCTAGTGCAACTATTAGAAACGAAATGTCGGTTTTAGAGAAATTAGGATATATTGAAAAAACCATATTTCAAGTGGTAGAATTCCAAGCGAATTGGGTTATAAGTATTATGTAGAAAACTTAATGAAACCGAAAGAGCTTACAGGCGAAGACATGTTAAAGCTTCAAACAATTTTTGCTAATAAAGATTTGATAGTTAGTGATGCTATAAGAGAGTGTTTAGAAATAATTAGTGATATTACTAATTATACAAGTATATCTCTCGGTAAAGAATCTAGTGAAAACACTTTAAAGCAAATTTCTATTATTCCTCTTGATGATGAACATATTGTAGCACTTGTTTGTACAGATAAAGGAATAGTTAAAAATAAACAGTTTAGTCTTTCAGCTAATATTAACTTAACAGAAGTTATGAAAACCAACGAAATAATTAATAAAATGCTCATTGGAACTCCAATATCAATGATTTCAGAACGACTTGAATACGAAATAAAACCAATTATTGAAGAACAAGTAAGACAATATGAAACGATATATAATATTTTCTTTGATGCATTTAATGATTTCGTAAGTTCTAAAGAAAATTACCATGTTGTTG
>CAPZYV010000031.1 GCA_948750805.1 uncultured Bacilli bacterium
CTAATAAAATGGATTTACCTAATGCAGAAAGTAATTTAGAAGAATTTAAAAAGAAATTTCCAGATAAAAATATTGTTGAAGTTAGTTCAGTTACAAATGTAGGATTTGAAATATTGATGAAAACTTTAGCTGATTTATTAGAGGAAGTAGAAGAAAATCCTATATATGAGGAAGAAGATTTTTTAAGTCATGTTATTTATAAATTTAAAAATGAAAGACCTTTTACTATTACTAAAGATGGAGATGTCTGGGTATTAGAAGGTAAAGAATTAGAAAAACTATTTAAAATGACAAGATTTAATGAAGATGAAGCTGTTCTGCGTTTTGCACGAAAACTAAAAGGTATGGGAGTAGAAGCAGAACTTGAACGTTTAGGGGCTCAAAGAGGCGATGAAGTACAAATTTGTGATTACATATTTGAATTTAAAGAATAACATTTATGATGTTATTTTTTTTAGGGCAAAATGTTTTAAAAAGTGAATTTTTACAAGATAAAAAAAATGAAGTTTAATCTTCATTGAAAATAAGAATAGTGCCTATTTTTATTTTTTTGCTAGAGTTAGCTGGAAGCTCTAAAATACTAGTCTTTTTAATATCGTAATTTATTTTTATGATTCTGTTTTTAGGCAAATTTTCATATTTATATATTACTTCATTATTTTCATCTAAACCTACTATGTCAATATTTTCTTTCATAAAATAAGTATGAATTGAATTACATTTAGGAAAAATCATACCATAGTTAATATTACTTTTTCCCATTAAGCCTTTTAATCTTTTAGGAAAACTATCAGCAATAACTATTTCATATTTTTCTTTATTAGTTTTTAGATACATATTATCACCTAATATAATTTTAGCATAAAAATAAAGAAATATTACTAAAAATAAAGAATTTACTATAAAATAAATTTGTTATATAATTAATAATAGGTGAGCAGTATGAGTGAAGAAAAGTCTATATTTATGATTAATATTTTGAAAAATATTATAAGTGTTTACTTTGATACATTTTTTGTTTTATATTTTTTTCAAGTGGCTAATTATGAGGTTATACCTTTAGCAAAATATTATATAACTTTTTATGTTTTTATAGGTTTTGGTTTTTTATTAATTAGAAAATCAATGAAAAAAAATATTAAAGTTCCTTATTTTCAACTTGGTATTTCTATGCAAGCACTATATATAGCTTTAATAATGCTATTAAAAGATAAAATTATTAATTATATTTTTTTGGCAGGTATATTAAAAGGATTAGCGGATGGTTTTTATTATTATCCTAAAGATATTTTAGATTCTGAAAAAATTAGTAATGATAAAAGGCAAAGGTTTAGTGGAATTGTATCTACTGTAAATAAAATAACTTCAATAATTATACCTTTATGTTTAGGAGTACTTCTTACATTTATGAGTTATACTGATTTAGGAAAAATATTCTTTATTTTATTTATTATAATGTTTTTAATATCTTTTGGAATAAATGATGAAAAATATTATGATAAAAAGTTTGAAATGTCAAAATTTTTTAAATTAATAAAAATTAATAAAAATTAATAAAAATATTAAAAACTCACTTTTAGTACCTATATTATCAGGACTTACTTATTCATCAGGAGTTATGGGTCTTATTGTAACGCTTTATAATATTAATGTTTTTAAAACAAATTTAAATTTAGGTTTTATTGATAGTATTACCGCGGCTTTATCACTTTTAATATGTATTTTATACTCGTTAAAAATAAATCCAAAACATTTTAAAACTATATCTATATTTTCTGGTATTATATCTTTGTTATCTCTTGTTGTATTTAGTATTATGCCAAGTTTAGGTTCGTTAGTTTTTTATTTATTAATAAGGTATTCTTTTATACTAATTATTAGTTTAATTAGTGAAAATGTGGTGGTAAATTTAACTAATTGTAAAGAGATTAAAAATGATTTTAAGCCTGAATATTTTTGTATGCGAGGTATTTTATTTTCTGTATCAAGAGCTTTTGGCTATGTTCTTTTGTTAATAGTTACTTATGTATTTGGTAGTGAATATATTTATTTTATTTTGATATTATCAGGATTATCTTTATTTATAGAAAGTATAATAGTATCAAAATTAAGTGAATAGCTAATTAATAAAATTACTTTCTTTATAAGAAAAATTAGAGTTAATTTAGGATTAAAATTGACTTTTTTCTGGTTTTATTATATCATTAATTATGATAAGGGTGAAAGTTATGAATAAGCACGGACAAGCTTTAGTAGAATATATTCTTATTATTGCCTTAATTAGTGTAATTGCAATAGCACTTGTTAATTATTTTGGTGGTTATTTAAAAGATGCTATAACTAAAACTAGTTGTAGTTTAGTCGGTGAAGAATATGTTAAAGGTGAAAAAATTGGCGAAGCTTATTGCGAAGAAAAGAAAAATAACTAACCTTAAAGGGGATAATAAAGATGAGTAAAAAGGGACAAGCGTTAGTAGAGTTTGTAATTATTATGCCGATTTTTGTAATGCTTGTTCTAGGTGTTATGGATATTGGTAAAATAATGTATTCAAAAATAACTTTAGAAGAACAAGTTGGGGATGTAATTTCTTTATATCAAAATGGGATTAATAAAGAAGATATAGTTCTTAAATTGAAGTTTAGTCAAGATGATATTGATTTATATATTAGTCAAAATGAAGATAATACTGAATTTTTATTAGTTAAAGAAGTTGAAATTATAACACCAGGATTAAATTTAATATTTAATAATCCATACTTTATTAAAGTTACAAGGAGTATTATAAATGATATTTAATAAGCATGGACAGACTTTAGTATTATTTGTAATATTAATACCAATTTTGCTTTTACTAGCTGCTTTTGTTATTGATATGGGAGTTATTATTTCAAATAAAGCTCATTTAAAAGAAGTTACAAAATTAGCTATAAAAGAAAATGTTGATAATTTAGAAGATACTAACAAAATAAAAAAAATATTAGAGATAAATAAAGTTGATGTTAATAATTTAGAAATTAATATTATAGATAATAAAATTAATATTAAAAATGAAATTTCAGTTAAAAGTATTTTTGGTTCAGTAGTTGGTATTTTAGACTATAAAATAAAAATAAATATAACGGGATATAAAAGTAATGATAAAATTATAATAGAATAAAAGTGGGTGAATTTATGAATATTAGAGGAACGACAGTAGGGATATCAAGTGCTAAAGGTGGAGTTGGAAAAACTTTAACAACTTTAAATTTAGCAGGATTATATGAATCTTTAAATAAACAAGTTTTAATAATAGATTTTGATTTATCAGGTGGGGGAATAGCGACCTCTTTAAATGTGGAACCGGAAAAAAATGTTTATAATTTAGTTGATGATTTTAATAATAATAGATTTAGAGATTTTCGTAATTATGTTACAAGATATGATAATCATATTGATATTTTAGCTAGTCCTAAAGACCCAAGGCAAGCTAGTAAAATTGAAGCTAAATATGTAGAATTAATTTTAGATAAAGCAGTATTTAATTATGATGTTGTATTAATTGATACCAATCATGTTTTAGATGATTTTAATGTTCTAACTTTAGACTTAGTAGACCATATGCTTTTTTTAGTAACTAATGACCCACTAGACTTAAAAAATATGCGTAGTTTAGTTTCTATTTTAACTGATGTTAATTATCAAAATTATAAAATAATTCTTAATGAAAGTGTTAGTCCTTTTAAGAAATATTTTAGTTTATATGATATTAAAAACGTTATAGGAGCTAATATTGATTACGTTATATCTAAAGATTTTTATATAAAAAATATCGATAATTTTATTATGAGTGGGAAAATTATTACGCTTGATAGTAAAGCTCCTTCAGTATTTGCTAAAGATTATACTACCCTTATGCAAATTATTACAGATATTTATAATGAGGGGGTAAGATAATGAAGCAAACTTTAAGAGATGCTTTTGATATAAAAATAAAGCAAAGAAAACAGGATATAATAAATGATTATGAAATATTTCAAGATAAAGCTTTGCTGGATAAATTAAGAACAGAAATAGTAGAAAATTTAATTGATAATGAAATGCCAGATGATAAGTCGTTATCAGAATGGATAAATGATGAAATTGATAGAACTATTGAAGGGTATGATTTATCTAATTTGGAAAGAAGTCATTTATTTAATTTGATTGATAATGAGATAAATGGATATGGACCAATTTCAGAATTATTAGAAGATGATAATATTACAGAAATAATGGTTAATTCTCCAAATGAAATATATATTGAAATAGATGGTGTTTTAACTAAAGATGAAAGTGTTTCATTTATAAATGACGAACATATTATTAGAACAGTGCAAAGACTTATAGAACCACTTGGAAGAACTATTGATGCATCTAATCCTATGGTTGATTCAAGATTATTAGATGGTTCAAGAATAAATGCGGTAATACCTCCATTATCAACTAGAGGACCAGTTATTACAATTAGAAAATTTAAAGAATCAATGTCAAATATTGGTGAATTAATTAGGATTGGAACATTAACTCCTTATATGGCAAGATTTTTGGATGCAGCGATTAGAGGAAAATGTAATATGATTATTTGTGGTGGGACTGGTAGTGGTAAAACAACGCTTTTAAATGTTTTAAGTAGCTTTATAAATAGTGATGAAAGAATAATTACAATTGAAGATGCAGCAGAATTAAAACTTAATCAAAAACATGTAATTTCCTTAGAAACTAAAACGATGAATTATGAAAAAACAGGAGAAGTAACAATTAGAGATTTGGTTTTAAATAGTCTTAGAATGAGACCTGACCGTATAATTGTCGGTGAAGTTAGAGGAAAAGAAGCATTTGATATGCTTCAAGCAATGAATACAGGACACGATGGCTCACTTACTACTTTACATGCTAATGGAGCACAAGATGCTTTAAATAGATTAGAGACTATGGTTTTAATGGGTGGTTTTGATATACCTATTAAAGCTGTTCGTGAATACATTATGAGTGCTATTGATTTAATTGTATGTATCGAGAGAATGAGTGATGGTCGGAGAAAAGTTACTAGTATTTCTGAGTTGGATTCTTTTGTTAATGAAGAAATTAAATTAAAAGAAATTTTTGCTTTTAAACAAAATGGGTTAACGGAAACCGGTGAAGTTAATGGTGAATTTATTTTATATGATGGTGTGCCAAAAGTTTATAAAAAAATAAAAGCACGAGGCGTAAATGATATTGAAGATATATTTTTTCCCGAAGATGTAAATGTTGATGTAATTATAAAAAATAATGATGAAAAAGAGCAAGAAGAGAAAAAAGCAGATGATGAAGTATATTATTATCAAGGTAAATATACTGATTTAATGCCTAAACAAAAAGATTAGGAGTAAATAATGGACGGAGTAACAATTTTACAAATTATTTTAGTTCTTATTATAATTGGAGTAATATTTTATTTACTTCGTCTTTATCGTGCGGTAAATTTAGAAAAAAGGATTGGAAAATTTGCTATAAGTTCTGTTAATAATAAACAAGTATCTTTTTTTGATAAATCTTACTTGTTTATTTGGCATCTTATAAGAAAAATATCTAAAATAATTAATAAATCAGAAGTATTAAGAAAGTATGGTAACAGATATAATAAGTTTATATCTTTTGAAGATAAAAATAATAAAGAGGGATTAGATTATGTTTCGCTTAAGTTTTTACTTTCTTTTTCTATAATTATATTAAGTTTTGTGACATTATTGTTTCATAAAATAGAATTTAATTTGATGTTTTTCTTAGTAATATTTTTAATAGGTTTCTTTTTACCAGATATTGTTTTAAATCTTGAGTTTTCAAAAAAGAGAAAAAAAATTGAAGATGATTTATTGAAAGCTATTATTATTATGAATAATGCTTTTCAAAGTGGACGTAATATAATGCAAGCAATAGAATCAGTTAAAAGGGAACTTGATGGACCGATAGAAGATGAGTTTAAAAAAATTTATTTAGATATAACGTATGGTCTTAGTTTAGATGTTGTTTTTAAAAGGTTTTATGACCGAGTAAGATTAGAAGATGCTAAATATATTACGACTTCTTTAACACTATTAAATAAAACAGGAGGTAATATTATAAAAGTATTTTCTTTAATTGAAAAATCTATATTTGATAAGAAAAATTTAAAAAATGAACTTCGAAGTTTAACTGCTTCTAGTAGATTTGTTTTTAAATTATTAGCAATTTTACCTTTTGGATTTTCTTTAATAATATTTATTTTAAATCCGATGTATTTTAAGCCTTTATTTACTACACCGATAGGTATTATAGTACTTCTTATAATAATTATTTTATATGTTGTTTATATATTAATAATTAAAAAAGCTCTAGAGGTGAAAATATGAGAGATAATATAATTTATAAAATATATAGTAAAAAAACAATAGATAGAATAACAAATAAAGTTAAATTATTAGGAGTATATAACAACTATAATATAGCATTTTTGCTTAATTTAAGATTAGTTGTATCAATAATTATTTTTGTAACTACTTTATTTTTTTCGAAATATGGTTATATACTTGCACCAATGTTAACTATTCTTTTTTACTATTTTAGTGAAAAAATGGTTTTAGATTATCAGATTTATAAAAGAGCAAAAAAATTAGATAAGGAAGCATTATTCTTTTTTGAAGTATTAGTTTTAACTTTAGAAGGAGGAAGAAATTTAAAACATGCACTTAATTTAACTGTAAGTAATATAGATTCCGAAATATCGGCAGAATTTAAAAAGATGCTAGCAGAAGTAAAACTTGGTAAAAGTTTGAATGAGAGCTTGGAAGCAATGAAAAAAAGAATTCCTAGTGATACTATTAATAATACGTTACTTAATATGATTCAATCTAATACTTTTGGAAATAGTATTGTTGATTCTATGTATAATCAAATTGATTATTTAAGAGGAAAACAATTACTAGATGTTAAAGCTGAAATAGCAAAGCTTCCAACAAAAGTTAGTGTAATAAGTGTTATATTTTTTGTACCTATAATGCTTCTTATAATATTAGCTCCAGTTATAATAGAATATATTAGTAAATAATTTATTGAGACTTTTTAGGTTTCAATTTTTTATATTAAATTGTTGACTTTTGTTTATGTGTCAATTTTTGCTATATTTAAGATAATTAATGTATTTTAAGAAAAAATGTATTATAATAATAATGTGATGAAATATGTTTGATACAATCGATACATTTATAGAGACTACTTTACAAGGTATGGGTATTTGGGGACCAATAGTAGGCTGTTTTTTTATTACGATAGAGTCTATGGTACCTATTTTGCCTCTATTTGTTTTTATAACGCTTAATTTTTTAGCTTTTGGCAACATAGTTGGTTTTATTATCTCTTGGTTTTTTACTTGTATAGGATGCTCTATATCATTTTTCTTATTTCGGAGTAAATTTCAAACATGGTGGTATAAAAGACTTAAAGCTAAAGGTTTAATAAGTACACAAACTATGAATAAAATAACTAGTTTAAAGTTTGAACAGTTAACAACTATTATAGCAATACCTTTTACTCCAGCTTTTTTAGTTAACATAGCTTGTGGGTTATCTAAAATGACTTATAAAAAATTTATATGTGCTTTAATGATAGGTAAAGCTTTCTTAGTTTATTTCTGGGGATTTGTAGGGGTAAGTTTAGTGGAAAGTTTAAAACATCCCGAGTATTTAATTAAAGTAGTTGTCTTAATGCTTGTTGCTTATTTAATAAGTAAGGTAATAAGTAAAAAATTTAATTTAGGAGAGTAGGAGAAAATATGGATTATATAATTGTTAGTATGTTAGGGGTAACAATTTTACTTTTAATAATTAATTTATTTAAAAAAAATGGGGAAGCAGAAATTACTGAAAGATTAGGAAAATTGGAGCTTGGGATTGTAAAAGAAATTGGTGATTTTAAAGTTAATTTTACTAATGATTTACGTAAAGATTTTGATACATTAGATGAAAAAATTGATAGAAAGCTTACAGAAATTAATAGTAAAGTTACTGAAAAACTGGACCAAAGCTTGGAGAAAACTAATCGAACTTTTGCAAATGTTTTAGAAAGACTTTCTAAGATTGATGAAGCCCAAAAGAAAATTGATGGTTTAGGTGAAGATATTATATCTTTACAAAGTATTTTAACAGATAAGAAAACGAGAGGTATATTTGGTGAAGTTAATCTTAACTTTATTTTAGAAAATGCTTTTGGAAGCGAAAATTCAGGTGTTTATGAAATACAGCATAAAATGAGCAATGGTTTTATTGCGGATGCGATATTGTATGCGCCATCACCTTTAGGAACAATTGCTATAGATTCTAAATTTCCTTTAGAAAATTATGAACGTATGACTGATAAGACTAAAAGTAGTAGTGAAAGAATGACATATGAAAAACAATTTAAAGTTGATTTTAAAAAACATATTGATGCAATAAGTAGTAAATATATAATACCTGGTGAGACAGCTAGTGAAGCTATAATGTTTTTACCAGCTGAAGCAATATTTGCTGAAGTTAATGCTTATCACCGAGATATCATTGATTATGCTTATAGTAAGAAGGTATGGATTACTAGTCCGACAACTTTAATGAGTATGTTAACTATTGTCGAAATGGTTCTTAAAAATATGGAAAGAGATAAATATGCTAAAATAATTCATGCAGAATTAAATAAACTTGCTATTGAGTTTGACCGTTATAAAGAACGTTGGGACAAGCTTGCAAGAAATATTAGTACGGTTTCTAAGAGTGTAGAAGAACTTAATACAACAAGTGAAAAAATTACGAAAAGATTTGATTCTATTAATAAAGTAGAAGTTGATAAATTAGAGAATAAAGAATTTATTACAAATTAAAAAAGAATAGCAATGTTTAGCTATTTCTTTTCTTTTACAATAATATCCAGAGAAATACCAATATTTAATTTTTCAGTTTTGATATAGTCTTTTTTATCATCATGAATAACATTTTTTAAATTACCACCAGATAAATAAGCATTTATAATTATATTACTTTTATTGTTGATAAATGGTAATAAAAATGGTACTTCTTTTTTAGGAATATTTCCGACTTCTAAATATTCATCATCAAAATTATTAATTAAGACTTTTATAGCATCTTCATTATTATATTTATATGCTTCAAGATAAACATCACTTAATTCGACATTATTGAATTCAATTAGATTTTTATTCTCTTTTAATAAATCTTTATCTTTTAATCCCTTGAATTTTTTAAATTCTTTATAGTAAATACCATTTTCAATAATTTTATTAATATTTTTGGGATGTTTATTAAATGTAACACCTACAACCTTTATAGTTTTATGATATAAAATATTTAAATCACTTACTTTATTATTCATAATATCACCAGTTAAAGTATAACATAAATATTAGTTAAATTAAAAGAACTATTGATATTTTATTTACAATAATTCTAATTATTAATTTTAATGTCTAAATATTTATTATCAGTTCTATTAAGTAGATAGTCAGCGGATATATTATATAATTTAGATAACGAATAAAGTGTTGAAGTTGATATTAAAAATTTACCTTTTTCATAATGGCTTAATATAGAATTAGTAATATGTAATTTTTTGGCTAGGTCTATTTGTTTTAGATTATGTTCACGTCTAGATTTACGTAAACGCTGACCTGATACTTTTAAATCTATTTCAGATTTAATATCATTGTATTGTCTAA
>CAPZYV010000032.1 GCA_948750805.1 uncultured Bacilli bacterium
TTATATGAAATCTATGGTAGATATTTAAAAAAATTGGAGGTTAAGAAAAAATGAATACAAAAGAAATAGAAAAAAAATGGCAAAATATTTGGAGAGAAGGTAAATATTTTGAAGCTAAAAATATTAGTGATAAAGAGAAATATTATATTTTAGTGGAATTCCCATATCCAAGTGGCGCAGGATTGCATGTTGGTCATGTTAGAAGTTATTCTGCACTAGATGCTATGGCACGTATGAAAAGACTTCAAGGATATAATGTTTTGTTTCCGATGGGTTGGGATGCTTTTGGTGCTCCCGCCGAACAATATGCTATTAAAAATCATATTTATCCTGCTTTAGCTGTAAAAGAAAACATAAAAACTTTTAAAGGACAAATCGAATCTTTAGGTATGTCTTTTGATTGGTCTAGAGAATTTTCAACAACAGACCCTGAGTATTATAAGTGGACTCAATGGCAATTCTTACAATTTGTTAAAAAGGGTATGGCTTATAAAGCTGAAAAAGAAATCAATTGGTGTCCTGTATGTCAAACCGGTTTATCCAATGAAGATGCTGCAGGAGGAGTATGCGAAAGATGTGGGTCTCCAGTTACTAAAAAATTAAAAAGTCAATGGATTTTAAGGATGAGCGATTATGCGGAAAGATTACTAGATGGTCTAAAGGATACAGAATTTGAAGAAAGAGTAAAGATTGCTCAAATAAATTGGATAGGTAAAAGTATTGGAGCTGAAGTCAACTTTCAATTAAAAGATACAAAAGATGTAATTACGGTCTTTACAACTCGTTGTGATACCTTATTTGGTGCTACTTTTATGGTTATGTCGCCAGAACATCCATATCTAGAAAAGTATAAAGATAAAATTAAAAATATAAAGGAAGTTGAATCTTATCAAGAAGAAGCAAAAAATAAGACAGAAATTGAAAGAACTGACGCTACTAAGGAAAAGACAGGTGTAAAACTAGATGGACTAGTAGCTATCAATCCAGTCAACAATAAAGAAACTGAAATTTGGATAAGTGATTATGTTTTAGCAAATTATGGTACTGGAGCAATTATGGCCGTACCAGCTCATGATGAAAGAGATTATGCTTTTGCTAAAAAATTTAATATTGAAATTACTCCCGTAATTGATGGTGGAAATATTAATGAATCTGCTTACACTGATGATGGCCTACATATAAATTCTGATTTCTTAAACGGTTTAAACAAAGAAGACGCTATTAATAAAATGCTTGAGTATTTAGAGTCTAAAGGAATAGGTAAGAAAAAAATAAATTATCGTTTACAAGATTGGATTTTCAGTCGTCAAAGATTCTGGGGAGAACCGATTCCTATGATTTACTGCGATAAATGTGGTTGGGTTCCAGTTCCTGAAAGCGAACTTCCAGTTCTTTTACCTACTGTTGCTAATTACGAGCCAACTGATAATGGTGAATCACCACTAGCTAATATAACAGAGTGGGTCAATACAACTTGTCCATGTTGTAAAGCTCCTGCTAAACGAGAAACTGATACTATGCCAAACTGGGCTGGTTCAAGCTGGTATTGGTTAAGATACATGGATGCTCATAATGATTCTGAATTTGTTAGTCAAGAAGCTTTAAATTATTGGGGAATGGTCGATTATTACAATGGTGGTATGGAACATGCAGCAAGACATTTACTTTACGCTCGTTTTTGGCATCAATTCTTATATGACCAAAAATTATTACCAACTAAAGAACCATTTAAAAAGAGAGTAGCTCATGGTATGATTTTAGGTTCTAATGGCGAAAAAATGAGTAAGAGTAAAGGCAACGTTATAAATCCAGATGATATGGTTCAAGCTTATGGAGCTGATGCTCTTCGTTGTTATGAATTATTTATTGGGGATTATGAAAAAGATGCTTCATGGAGTGATTATGGCTTAAAAGGATGTAAAAGATTTTTAGACCGAGTTGAAAGACTTAAAGAAAAAGTGGTAGAAGGCGAGAATTATTCTAAAGATTTAGAAAGTATTATACATAAAACTATTAAAAAAGTTAGTTATGATTTAGCAAATATGAAGTATAATACTGCAGTTTCTGCTTTAATGATTCTAACTAATACCTTTGAAGAAAAAGATAACATTACTAAAAAAGACTATCAAACACTATTAATTTTACTAAATCCTATATCTCCTCATATAACAGAAGAATTAAACGAGAAATTAGGATTTAAGAAAAAGATAGTCGAAATGTCATGGCCAGAATATAATGAAGAAAAAACCATTGATAATGAAGTAACTATTGGAGTTCAAGTAAATGGTAAACTTCGTGGTGAAATATCTATCTCAATTAATGATTCTGAAGAGGCTATAAAAGAAAAAGCTTTAACTAATGAAAACGTAAATAGACATACTGAAGGAAAAGAAATTGTTAAGATTATAGTTATCAAAGGAAAAATAGTAAATATTATTGTCAAATAAAATGCTAGTTATAGCATTTTTTTTGGGGATAATTTTTTTTTGACAAAAGATTACTAATATGCTATAATAACACTCAATTTGAGGGGGATTTGTTTTGATAGATAAGGTTATTAGAGGTAAAATAATCGAAATTATAGCAGTTTTATTGTTAGTAGTAACCTCAATTCCGGTTTGGAATAATTTTGAAAAAAAAATAAGTGAAGCTAATATATTAACAACGGATGATTGTAATCTTAAATTTTATCACAAAAATAAAGGCACTAAGGATATAATAACTATAAGTAATGACTATCATATTAATAAAAAATATAAAATACTTTTAGAACTAGATAAAGATATAGATACTACTAATAGTGAAATTATAATTAATAATAAAACTTATAAATTAAATGAATTTTATAAAGAAGTAAAAAGAAATAAAAATATCTTTACAATTGTAAATGAATATATAACATATCTAGCATCTTCCTTCGAAATTGAGCTAAAATTTGACATTAAAGATATATCTTATACCTATAATTTTGAGGAAAATAACAATTTTTAAATAAAGTGATAAAATACTCTTGTGCTTTATCACTTTTTTATGTTATTATTATAATACGGTGATAGTATATGAAAGTAATGGATATTATCAAAAAACAAACAACATTGATTGCTTTAGCAGTTGTTGTGGTTGCAGTAGCTGCTATAGGTATAAGTTATGCTGTGTTTTTTGAAGTGAAAACTGGCGATACCCAAGTTGTAACTGCCGGTACCTTAAAATTTGAGGTTGCAGGTATTAGTGCTTTAACATTAAGTTCTCCTGTTACAACGGCTACAGGTTTAAAATCAACAGCTGTTAGTTATACAGTAAAAAACACAGGAAATCTTCCAGCAACATATTCAATATATGTTTATGCAGATAGCACAAACAAATTAGATGTATCTAAAATAAAATATAGTACTGATGGCACAACATCTAAATTATTAAACTCTTTAACAACATCTAATATAACTCTTGAAGATGGTACATCAGTTGTTGGTTATAAATTAGCTACTACAACTGTTAATGCTGGCGAAAATGGTACTACTAATACATTAAGAATATGGGTCGATGAAGACTTATTAACGACCGATGTAACAAATACAAAAGTTAGTTTAGGACTAAGCTTTGTAAGTGAAGTTAATGAATAAATTCCTTTGGGAATTTTTTTTTGAGAAAATATAAGTTTACAGATTTTTAAAAATCTGTATTCATAATTTACCAATTTTAAAAAATTTGTATTATTTATTGTTAATTTTGATAACATTTATAGCAGATTTAAATAAATTTGTAATTTGACAATGCTTCTTATTTTTATTATGATGTTAACATAGAAAAGAGGCGAACAAATGTATAAAAACAAAACTGAAAATGTTGAAGTATATTTTATATGTTATAAGAAAGAAAAAATGGAATTAGTGGAAACTTATTATGATGAAATATTAGATACACATAATTGGTATATAAATGCTTATTTAGCTTATAAGTATTGGAAAAAGAACTTTAAAAATTTGGAAATAGGTGAGTTATCTAAAAACTTATTAATAGTTGCATCTAGTAAATATATATTATACTTAATTGAAAATAAAAAGTATAAATCTGAATATGAACACAAAAAGCTTTTAAATGAGTTAAAAAAAATTGACCATTATTTAAATTTAATCATTACTAGCAACAATTTAGAAAAACTATAAAATAAAAACTATTAATTTTTCTAAATTTGTGGTATAAGAATTATATACAAAAGGAACCATATTTAAAATTTTATAGAAAGAAGATAGTATTATGAACAACAATATAAAAGAAGCAGCCAAAGTTATAAATAAAGGTGGATTAGTTATTTTTCCGACAGAAACAGTTTATGGCATAGGAGCAAATGGTTTAGATGAAAAAGCAGTAGCAAAAATTTTTGCTGCAAAAGGTCGTAAATCAGATAATCCTTTAATTCTTCATATATCTGATATTAAGATGTTAGATAAAATTGTAAATAATGTAACAGAATTAGAGAAAAAGTTAATGGATGCTTTTTGGCCAGGACCTTTAACTATTATTTTACCTAAAACCAAGGAAGTACCTAATATAGTTTCAGCTAATTTAGAAACTGTTGGTGTTAGGATGCCTAAAAATGAAATTGCAAGGGAATTAATTAAAGAAGCAAATGTTCCTATAGCAGCACCAAGTGCTAATATTTCGGGAAAACCTAGTGGAACTAATATATCTGACATTAAGGAGGAGTTTCAAGGAAAAGTAGATTATATCATTGATGATGGTGATACTGAAGTGGGACTTGAGTCAACAGTTATAATAGTAAAAAATGATATTATTCATATTTTAAGGCCGGGTAAAATTACAAAGGAAGATTTTTTGAAAATAACGGATAAAGTAGAGATTGATAATCATATTTTAAATCCTAATATCGAAAGCCCAGTCCTATCACCTGGTATGAAATATCGCCACTATGCACCAACAACATCATGCTTATTAATTTATAGCAAAGATGAAAAAAAATTAATTGAAAAAATTAAACAAGAATCAAAAAAATATTCTAATACTTTAATTATTACTAAGGAAAATAATCTAAAATATTTTAGTAATGCTATATCTTATGGTAATACTCTAGAGGAAATTAGTCATAATATTTTTAAAGTGCTAAGAAAAGTTGATAAATATAAAGTAGACATGGTAATAATTGAAGGTGTAACAACTGAAGGGTTAGGCCTTGCAATTATGAATAGACTAATAAGAGCTTGCTCTTATAATTATATTGAAATATAAAGGATTGGAGTGATATTAATGGAAGTAGTAGGTACAATGTTTTTTAGAGAAAAAAAATTATTAATCGATAAACCTCACAAAAGACCAACATATCAAATGATTGGTGGAAAAGTAGAAGCAAATGAAACCCCATTTGAAGCTGCAATAAGAGAGTGTCATGAAGAATTGGGAGCAGAAGTGGAGTTTGATAGTGCTTTATTTGAATTTGTTATGGAATTTGAAGAAATAGCAACTAGTGACGGTAAAACGCCAATTCATTTTTATGTGTTTAAGTATAATGGGTTATTAAAAGGAAAACTAAGCACATCTAGTGAAATTGAAAAATTTTTATGGTATGAATCTTCTATGGGTAGTGATATGCTATCTAATACCCTAAAAAATGAAGTTGTACCTTATTGCCTAGAGAGGAAGCTAATTAATTAGTGTGGAAAATATGAAAGTATTAATATTTAGTCATATAAGCGATATAGATGGTATGGGGGGAGTTATTTTAGCTAAGTTAACCTTTAGGAAAGTGGATTATGTATTATGTGAAACTTTTAATTTGCAAGAAAAGCTAAAAACATACTGTAAAGATAATCATATCTATGATTATGATAAAATTTTCATAACTGATATGTGGTTAGAAGAACCTATGCTAACAAGTATTGCTAATGATAAAAAGTTAAAAGATAAACTATTTATATTTGACCACCATGAGTCGGCTTTAAATGAAAATGTTAATAAATATTCTTTTATTAACATAAAAATTTCTAATTCTCAAGGCTTATGTAGTGGAACAAGTTTATTTTATGAATATTTAATTAATAATAAATATTTACTAGATAATTCTATAATTAAAGAATTTGTTGAACTAACAAGAGAATATGATACTTGGGAATGGAAAACAAAATATAATAATGAAAATCCTCATAAATTATCGCTTTTATTTGATTCTGTAGGCTGTGATAATTATATAAATTTGATGATTAATAAATTAAAAAGTAATAAAAATTTTAAATTTAATAAATTAGAAAATATGCTAATCAGTAATAAAATTAATAAATTAGATGAGAAAGTTAAAGAATATGTTCAAAAAATTTTTTATACCAAAATCTTAAATTTTAAAGCTGGAATAATTTTTATTGATTACGAATATCGCAACGATATAGCAGAATATATAAGACAAATCAAAATTGATATTGATTTTGTAATGCTAATTGCTCTAGATTATGGAACTATTTCTTATCGCAGTATTAAAGATAATATAAGTGTTAGAAAAATAGCAGAAACTTTTGGTGGTAAAGGCCATGACAAAGCTGCAAGTAGTCCAATAAATGATGCTGTTAAAAAGAAAATAATTGAATTTTTAACTAAGACTAATTTTTAATTTCTTTAGCTTCTTTAGTCCATTTAATTATTCCGTATATATTTATTAATAAATATCCTATTGATACTAAAAGCATCATAACGGAGCCCTCACCGTGTTCTATAACTGTAATAATCCAAATAATTAAATCAATTACATTATTAACTAACCATATCCACCAACACTCCTTAAAGCGAAGAATTGCTAGTATTACACCACATAAGTTAATAGTATTAGATAAAGCATCCATAAGTGCAATTCTTTGTCCTGGAATAAGAGTTAGTAAATAACTTAAAAATAAGCTTCCTATAATACAAGATAGTGAGATAATAATCGAATTTTTAAGTGTAAATTCTCGAACTTTAACACTATTATTTTCATCAAGATTTTTACCCCAACTAACGTAACCTTGAATTTGTAAAATAGGGCAAACTACAACTCCAAAAATAAATAATCCGTAAAGATGATTTTTAAAAGATACATAGCCAATCAAAAGATAATTTATAAGACCTAAAATATAGCTTATTCTTTTTCCTTCACTAGAAAAATAAGCGCATAATAATGCAGTTAATAAGTTTGCTCCTCCAATAAAAATATCATGACTAATAATACCAGATATTAATGAAATAATTACACATATAATGGTAATTATTAAATATTTTTTATTAATTTTTTTCATTAGTTTCCTCCAAAGTTAAATTAATTTTACCATAAATATTTATAATAAATCAATTTTTATATAGCGAAAAGGCTTTGAAATATTGTATAATTTATTTAGAAAGTGAGAGTCTTATGAAAAATAAAAAAATAACAAGAAAAATAACTCAAGGGATGTATGTATTAACAACTAATGGAGGAGGTTGTATTGTTGATGCTGTATCTCAAGTAAGTGCCGGAGACAATCCTTTAATCGCAGTCGCTGTTATGAAAAAAAATTACACTCATGAACTATTAAAGAAAAATAATAAATTTGCATTATCTGTTTTAAGTATGAATTTAGATGCGAAAATAGTTAAAACATTTGGCTTAAATTCTATGCGTGATATAGATAAGTTTGAAAATATAGAAATTGTTAATGTAGAAGGTTTAAATATCATTAAAAATTCCATAGGATATATGGTTTGTGAAATAAAAGATAGCATCGAAAATGAAACTCATACTTTATTTATTGGCGAAATGATTGAAGCAGATATTTATAATGATGAGGAACCTATTAGTTATGGTTATTATCAAAATCATAAAGAAGATTTATTAAAAGTCACCACGGATAGTGGAAAAACAGCTTGGATTTGCACAGTTTGCGGCTATATTTATTATGGTGAAGAATTACCTGCAGATTTTAAATGTCCAATATGTAGTGTTGATAAAGATTTTTTTGAAAAGAAAGAGAATTAAAATATTTATGAAAGTTTTATTTGCAACTACTAATCCTGCTAAGATTTTAAAATATAAAGAAGCTTTAAGAAAAAACAATATTGATTTAATTACACTAAATGATTTAGACATTAAAATTGATATAGAAGAAACTGGTAATGATGCTTTAGAAAATGCTTACATAAAAGCTAGAGCTTACTTTGATAGAACAGGAATTCCAACGATTGGTATGGACAATACTTTATTTATAGAAGAACTACCAGTAGATAAACAGCCAGGAACTCATGTTAGAAGAGTTAATGGAAAAGTTTTAAATGATGAAGAAATGATTACATATTATACTAGTTTAGTAAAAGAATATGGTGAAAAACTATGTGCTAAATGGATTTATGGCATGGTTATTTGTACCAAAAAAGGAATAAAGAAATATACATGGTGCAAAGACCATTTTTACTTTGTTTCTGAACCATCTTTTGAAAGAAATCCTGGTTATCCTTTAGATTCTATTAGTGTACTACCTGAATTTAATAAATATTTTTTAGAGCTAACTAAAGATGAACAAGAAATATATAACAGCCAAGATAATAAAGAAAATGTTGTTAATTTTATTATAGATAGTTTAAAAGGTGAAGATATATGAAAATAATTACAGTTTGCGGTAGCTTAAGATTTAAAAAAGAAATGCTTATGATTACTGAGAAAATGGAACTAGAAGGTAATTGTATGTTAAGTGCAATTTATCCTGTGAATCCAAATAAAGATGCATATACAGAGGAAGAAGCTCAAGTGTTAGATGAAATGCATAAAGAAAAAATTAAATTATCTGATGCAATATTAGTAGTTAATGTTAATAATTACATTGGTAAAAGTACTAAAAGTGAAATTGAGTATGCTAAATCTTTAAATAAAGAGATTATTTATTATACAGATATTAACCTACCAATAGTAAAAAATACTAATAAAAACTTTGTTTTAATTTTACTTTTTACAAAAGATTTAAAACAACTTCTATTAGTAAAAAGAAATAAGTCGCCATATAAAAATTGTTGGAATGGGATAGGTGGAAAAATAGAAGGGGATGAAACTCCAATAGAAGCAGCTATTAGAGAGTGTTATGAAGAAACCCATATACCTATTAACCCTAAGTTGTTATTAACTAATGTCTATCCTGAAGATAATCCTTTAAATAGTAATACGAAACTAAATGTATTATATGACTTTGTTGATAAAAAAGAAGTTATTGACAATTATGAAGGTCATTATGAATGGAAAAGCATTGATTTTGTAATGGATGCGACTAGAAAAGATATTGCTGGTTTATCTAATATCAACCAATTTGTAAAAGAAATATTTGACTTAGAAAATATAAATAAATTTTATGATTAACATTAGTAAGGAAATAAATTATGAAGATAACAATAGAAATGGCATGTTCCATAAATGGGTTAATTGCTACAAAAAGTG
>CAPZYV010000033.1 GCA_948750805.1 uncultured Bacilli bacterium
ATCAAAATTTTTCAAAAATTTAACATTGAAATCTTTATGTTTAGAATTATACATGGTATACTTATTTAAGGTGAATTTTATGAATAAGAAAAAAGTAATAAAATGGCTAATATTATTTTCTTGGCTTTTCGTAATTTTTATGTTTTCACATCAACAAAATTCTGGAGAAATAACTAAAGAAATAATATCAACTACAATTAGTGTTAAAGAAGAATCTAAAACAGAACCACTACTAGATGGCATTAATTATGTAATTCGCAAAAATGCTCATATAACTGAGTTTATCATATTAACTCTTATTCTTTTTAGTTTAGTAAGTGAATATACCAAAAATGAAAAAAAGATAATTTTAATTAGTATTATAGGATGTATTTTATTTGCAGCAGGAGATGAATTTCATCAATATTTTGTTCCAGGTAGAAGTGCTTTAGTAACTGATGTCTTAATTGATTCTATCGGTGCCTTAATTGCTTTAATTATTTATAAGATATATAATAAGAATAAGGTATTAATTAACAAACATAGACTTGAGTCCTAAAGGATTCATTTTTCTTTTAATAAATTATGTAAAATGGTATAATAATAATTAGGAGAAACGTTTATGAAAAAGAAACATGTAATTATTATAACAACTATTTTATTGACAGTATTTATCGGTATAGGATTTTTATATATAAATAAAAAAATTGAACAAGAAAAAGTAAAAAATGCAGTTATAGAAATAACCTACAAAGATAATTTAACTACAGAGTTTTTAAGTGAAGTAAAAGTAACAGACTTTATAACCTCTATAAATGGAAAACTAGTTGATGATTATATAATTGACACTAAAACGATTGGTGAAAAGGAAATAAATTATGAATATATAAATGATGATAATATAAAACTTAAGCAAAGTTTTAAAATAAACATAGTAGATAAAACAGCACCCGTAGTTTGGCTTGGAAGCAATTATTCCATCGCAGTAGGTAGTAAAATTAATTTACTTGACAAAATTATGTGTGGCGATAATTATGATAACAACCCTAAATGTGAGATAATTGGCGATTATGACATGAACAAAGTAAACTCTTATCCTTTAGTTTTTAAAGCAACTGATTCAAGTGGAAATATAACTGAAAAGAAGTTTAATTTAAATGTTTATAAGCCTAAAAATACTAACAATAATAATAGTAGTACCCGAACTAGAACATATTTTAGTGATGTTATTAAAAACTATAAAAATGATAACACAGAAATTGGTATAGATATTTCTGAGTGGCAAGGGGATGTTGATTTTAAAAAGCTAAAAAATGCAGGTGTTGAATTTGTAATTCTTCGTGTAGGAAGCACAAAAGGAACTAAAGGTGATTATTTTGTTGATGGTAAATTTAAACAAAATATAAAAAGAGCTAATGAAGTAGGTATGCCAGTAGGAATTTATTTTTATTCTTATGCTACAAGTAAAGAAAAAGCCATCGCTGATGCAAACTGGATTCTAGAACAAATAAAAGATTATAAAGTAGATTTGCCTATTGCTTTTGATTGGGAAAATTGGAGCTTTTATAACGATTTTAACTTAAGTTTCTTTGGTTTAACTGATATGGCTAATAGTTTCTTAGATGTTTTTAAAGAAGCTGGTTATGAAGGTATGTTATATAGTAGTAGAAATTATTTAGAGCAAATATGGCTTAAAACTGACTATCCTATATGGCTTGCCCATTATACATATAAAACATCATATAGTGGACCTTATTCTTATTGGCAAATGTGTAATGATGGTCGAGTAGATGGAATATATGGCGATGTAGATATAAATATTCGTTATAAATAATATAATTTAATGGTGAAATATGAAAACAATAGGAATAATAATTAGAAAACTTGATATCGATGATTATATCATTATTGGGAATAGATTAGATTTATTTGAAATCTTTAATAAATGGGATGTAAACACTATCGGTATACCTATAACTAATGACTTTAATAAAGTAAAAGAGGCAGTCAACTTATGTGATGGTATTGTATTATCAGGAGGATTTTATAATTCTGAAAATGATTATAAATTAGTTCAATATTTACATGAAAATGATATTCCTACTTTAGGTATATGTCTAGGTATGCAAAGTATGGCAATGACCTTTAATAATAGAGAAGAAATTAAAATTAAAAATCATAAAAGCTTTAATAAATATGCTCACAATGTTACAATTGAAAAAGATACATTCCTACATAAAATAATTGGTCAAGATAAAATATTAGTTAATAGTCGCCATAACTATGTAGTCCCACATACTAAATTTAAGATAAATGCTATAAGTGATGATGGTTATATTGAAGGAATAGAAGACTCTCAAAAAAAGTTCTTTTTAGGTATTCAATGGCATCCTGAATCAATAGATGATATAAATAGTTTAAAGCTATTTAAATACTTTATAGATATTATATAATATATAAAAAACTGAGCTTAAACTCAGTTAATTTTTTTCATAGAAACTTTTAATTGAAACCAATATTCTATTTATATTTTCTTCTTTAAAAGGTTTATTTAAAACATCAAGAATTGGATAAGAAAAAGCTTTTTTAATAGTTTCTGGAGTATCATCTCCTGTAATAATTACTACAGGTATTTTATATATTAAATTTTGTTCTTTCAAATAATTTAGTACTTCAAAGCCATTTACTTCTGGCATATTTAAATCAAGTAATATAGCATAAATATCATTATTTTTTAATACTTCAATTGCTTCATTACCATTGTTTGCTTTTAAAACAATATAATTATCTCCAATAGTATTTTCTAAAAAATTTAACATAATACTAGAATCATCTGCTACTAAAATAGTATGCTTAGAAGTATTATCAAAATAATTATTTAATAAATTTATAATATCATTTACAGTAGATTTAAGAGTATCAAAATTAGCATTAATAAATTCAGCATTACTTTCTTTACCTTTAAGTTCATGTTCTAAAAACACATCTGCATCTTTCATAAAACCTAAATATTTAGCTTCACTTTTCATACTATGTGCAAGTATTCCATAATTCTCCCAATCACTATTATTTTTAAAATCTTCTAAGTTGGCCAACTTAGAGTTCAAAGATTCTTTGAACTCTAGTAAGTTCTCATTATAACTATCCATATCTCCCCAAAACTCTAAACTAGCATCTACATCAACATTATTCTTTTTTAAAAATTCATTTTTATCCATTATTTCTTACCTCCCAAGTATTTATTTAAAACTTTATTTAATAAATATCTATCAATAGGTTTTGATAAATAATCATTAAAGCCAGCATTTATATATTTTTCATCAGTTCCTTCTATAGCATCAGCCGTAAGTGCTACAACTGGAACATCAAAACCACTAATTTCTTTTAATCTTCTAAGTGCTTCCACACCATTCATTTTTGGCATCATTATATCCATTAAAATTAAATCAAAAGTTTGAGATTGGGCTAAATCAATAGCTTCAAAACCGCTTTCAGCTGTGACGACATTAAAATTATAAGGTTTAAGTATTTGTAACGCAACTTTTAAATTAATTTTAGAGTCATCAACAACAAGTATCCTCTTACCAGTATGTAAACTATAATCAATTTCAATTTCTTCGCTCTTGCTTTCAGGAATTTCCATACTAACAATTTCTTGCTCTAAATATACTCTAAAATTAGAACCTTCGCCATACTTACTTTGAACCGTAATCCTACCACCCATCATTTCAGCTAAGCTTTTAGTAATAGCAAGCCCAAGTCCTGTACCTTCGACAGTCGTATTTTTATCTTCATCAAGTCTCTCAAATTTATTAAATAATTTATCAACATCTTCTTTTTTTATTCCTCGACCCGTATCGCGAACTGATATATACATTAAACAAGTATTGGAATCAGTCCTATTAATGCAATTAACATTAAAATTAATTTCGCCTCTATCTGTATATTTAGCAGCATTAGTTAAGATATTTAGAACGATTTGTTTTACTTTTGCAACATCACCCTTAAGAACACCTGGTAAATCATTTGCCATAAACATTTTAAACTCAATAGGTTTATCACCAATTCTAGTTTTAGCAAGTTTACTTAACGAATTAAATACTTCCCGAGGATTATATTCTTTAGGAATAATTTCCATTTTATTAGCTTCTATTTTAGATATATCAAGTATTCCATTAACTATTTCTAGTAAGTTATTAGAAGCATCAACTATATCTTTTGCAAATTGTTTAGTTTCATTTAAATCATTACTATCAACCATACATTCACTGAATCCAACTATAGCATTAAGAGGAGTTCTAATTTCATGAGACATATTTGATAAAAATTCTGTTTTAGCTAAATTTGCTTTTTCGGCAGAATCTTTAGCAATATTTAATTGCTTTATCATATGAACATCTGGATTTTCGATAGTGTGATACATCATAACTGATACAAAAGTTTCAATATAAGTCATTAGCAGAATACTAGGATTAAACATTTGAAAAATCATTGCTCCAAATCCAAATGCTAAAAATGAAAATAAAGGTAAATACTTTTTATTTTTCAAGTTTTTATAATTTCTTAACATACATAAAATCATTATAAAGACTAAAAAAATAGACATAGAGTATGTAAAGATAACACTTGGACCTTCTGTATATCGAATCTGAAAATTATCTTTTACAACTGCATTGATTGGTAAAATGAAAATCATAATAATACTAATTATTAGAAATATAAAAACACTATTTTTTAAATATTTGCCATATTTTTTAATTTTATCATTAGAATTTGAAATGTAATAAACATAAATTGTAAATATCAAAGCCCAACTTATAATATAAACTAAATATAACTTAAAAATAATAGTACTAGTGATTGGCGCAACATCAATAATATATGAAGCTACGGTACACATAATTTCAATTAATAGCCCAAAAAAATTTGTTACAATTAAAATGCTATAAAGTTTCGTTTCTGTAGTTCGTATATGTTCCTTAGCAAAAAATAAAATAATTATTAATATGCTAAATAACAAGGCGCTAGCAGGAAAAAAAATTCCGGTTCCCATATCTTTACCTCCATATAATAAAATTATAGCATAAAAAAAGGATTTTTTTAACTAAAATCCACTATTTTTTTAAATTTAATTTCATTGCATTATTCTTTTCAGTTTCATATTCTAGACGTGCCTTTTCTTCTAATAAAGCAATATCAATTTTACCGCATTTTGCCTCATCTCTTGGTATATGTTCTATAAATTCAATACTGGTAGGTATTTCGAATGGCTTTAATTGAACAGATTCACCATTACTATCTTTATGAGGCTTTAACAGTTCTTCATTTAAATAATTTCTAAAATTGTTATCGGGAATTATTCCAGGAGACAATACAACATATGCTTTAGTTGTATATAAATTTTTATCATCTGGTTTTGGAACTGCAACACATCCTTCAATACCATCTATTAATAACATAATATTTTGTATTTTTTCGAGATATACTTTATTTAAATCGCCATTAATATAAAATCTTGAAACTCGACCAGTTAATTTAAAATATCCATCTTTATCCAAGATGCCAAGCATTCCGGTTTTAATATAAGTACGATTTTTATATCTAAATTTAGTTTTTCTGGTTAATTCAGGATTTTCAAAATATCCTTTAAAGATATGTTCACCACTAATACATAGTTCTCCCTCTTGTCCATAAGGCAATTCTTCTCCTGTTTCGCTAATAATAATAGGATGAGTTCCAACTAAAATTTTTCCAACAGTACCACTTTGATATGCTATTCCAACAGAATTAGTACTGGCACCAGTACTTTCAGCGTTACCTGAACCATTACAAATTTCTATATCAGTACCATGTTCTTTAAAAAATTTTTTGCCAGCATCAATTTGTTTATCGTATAAGAAATCTCCTCCAGAAATAAAGGTTTTAGTAGATAATCTCTGTCCTTTGGGAATATTACGCATTGTTAATTCAAGTAGGGCTGGACTTCCAAATACTATGTCAATACCTTTGTTATAATAATACGAAATATTTTCATTACACAAATCTGGAGCAAGAACGGCTTCTCTACCACAAAGTAATGACATAATTAAAGAAGTGCAAAACCCATAAGGGTAAGAAAATGGCACACAAACTAAAGATTTTTCACCACTTTGAACTTCTAATTTACAAGAATTTTTCATATAAATTCCTGAAGCTAAAATATTTTTATTAGTAATTACTACACTTTTAGGAATACCAGTTGTACCACTAGTGAATAAAATTAATGCATCGTCTTTTCCATCTACTAAATTAAAAGCAAATCTTTTTTGATAATCAGCTATGGACTTTAATTCTCTAAAGGAAATAAAATCTCTATAACCTTTATTAACTTGTGTATCAAAATTTCGTTTAGAAATATCTGATTCATCCAAAGTTATTATATGTTCAACACTAGTTTCTCTAAAAATTTTATCATTATATTCAAAATCTTTACCATGATTTATAAATAAAGGACTTTCAAATTCATTTAAATAACTTGTCTCTTGCTCAATAGTTGATTGTGGATTCATAAAAGTTACAACAGCTCCAAAATTATTAGCTGCAAAAAAAGCTGCCACAGCTTGATAAGTATTTTTTAAAGATATGCTTATGATATCTCCTTTTTTAATTCCTAATTCTCTAAAGGCTCTAGAAAACATTGCCGCATCATTAATTAATTCTTGATATTTAACTGTTAAATCTAAACAGTTTACTGCTTTAGAATCCCTGAAATTTAAACTCATTAATCTAAGAGCATTATAAACACTCATACTTGGTATAATAGGATGTCGATGTATAATTTTTTCATTTCTTTCATGATACATACTACTTGGATATTTTTCGCTAGCTTCCATATTTTCCCTCAATTCATAATCTAAATATATTATATTTTAGGATAAAAAACAATAAATATTGTGAGTTATGTATCAAATATGATACAATAATACAGGTGGTTTACATGGATTACAATAAAAACTATATCGAAGCAAGTTATAATGCTACTGAATTAAATGAAATATTTATCAAAGATTTTATTCGTTTTCGGAAAGAAAATAATCTTACGCAAGAATTGTTTTCAAAATATTCTAAAGTTTCCCGAGAAAAAATAGCGCGTATCGAAGCTGGAATGCACTCTCCAAGTATTAAAAGTTTATTAGAAATAATTGGACCTATAGGTTATACAATAAAAATTGTTAAAGTTGAAAGGAACAAAAGATATTAATTTTAAAATAACTAATAATGTGCTATACTAAATAATAGGAGGATATTATGAAATTAGAAAATAAAACTGCTATCATTACCGGTGGTGCAATGGGAATTGGAAAAGGTATTGTAGAAGTATATTTAAAATATGGTGCTAATGTTATTGTTTTAGATTACAATGAAGCATTAAAAAATACTTTAACAGAATTAAATACCAAGTATCCTAGTAAAATAAATGGTTATATAGTTGATATAAGTAAAAAAGAAGTTTTAGAAGCTTGTCTAAAAGAAATTGAAAAAAGCTATAATCAAATTGATATAATTGTTAATAATGCCGGTGTTTGTAAACTTAATACATTTGAAAATATGAGTGATGAAGAACGTGATTTTCATTTTAATATAAATATTAAAGGAACATGGAACGTAACAAAAACATTTTTACCATTATTAAAAAAAGCTCAAAATGGAGCTATCGTAAATTTATCAAGTGTAACTGGACCAATGGTTGCGGACTCAGGAGAAGTTGCGTACGCTACCAGTAAAGCTGCAGTTCTAGGATTTACGAAAAGCTTAGCCGCTGAACTTGTAGAGTACAATATTAGAGTTAATGCTATAATGCCAGGATATGTTAAAACGCCAATGGTGAGTTCCATGGCTAACTTATCAAATAAAGAAAATCCTAATTCAGTAATTGAAGGAATTGCATCTGGTATTCCGATGAAAAGACTGGCTGAGGCAAGCGAAATAGGAGAATTAGCCGCATTTTTAGGATGTGAAGAGTCAAGTTATATTACCGGGCAAGGAATAGTTATTGATGGTGGTTCAACTTTACCAGAAACAACTACTATGGGTGTTTAAAATGGAAACTTTTGAAGCAATAAGTACTCGTCGTAGTATTCGTCATTTTAATGATATAGAAGTATCAGAAACTGATTTAAAAAAAATAGTTGAAGCAGGTATACTAAGTCCTTCAGGTCATAATCGTCAACCATGGCATTATATTGTCATTAATAAGGATAAAAATTTAAAAAATCAAATAGGAGATATCCTAGAAGAACATACTAGTGATGAAACTTTACAAACTTGCAATGTAATTCGTGAATGTTCATCCTTAATTTTAGTCTTTGCAACTATAACTAATGAAATAATTGATATTGAATCAGTTGGAGCTAGTATTGAAAATATGCTTCTTGCGGCTACTGACATAAATGTAGGAACTTTATGGATTGGCTATATAATAGAAATTGAAAAAGAATTACAAAAAATATTTAAAACAGATAAAAAATTACTTGCAGCAATTGCTTTAGGACATTTTGACAAAAATCCTATACCTAGACCTCGAAAAGCTTATGAAGAAGTAACTGAATGGTATTAAAATTAGAGAAATCTAATTTTTTTTTATAACTTTCAAAAATTATAAAATCAAGCTGTATGCAAAAATAATATAAAAACCAAAAACAATTATGTATTACTAATAATGATATACTTGCAATAACTTATGAAATAAAGTAAAATTACAAAAATGATATAAAAATTATTAGAAATTTGTTATAATATACTAGCTAAAGGATTTGATAATATGAATAGATATGAAAGTACCAAAAAAGTTGGTATTATAGGCATAATAGGTAATATATTTTTACTTATAATTAAATTTGCAGTTGCCATTTTTAGTCATAGTGAAGCCTTAATTGCAGATGCTACTAATTCTGCTGGAGATATTTTATCTTCAATAATGACTTACATAGGTAGTAAAATTTCTCATGCACCAAGTGATGAAGACCATAATTTTGGACACGCTAAAGCTGAATATATATTTTCTATGCTTATTAGTATTTTTATGATTTTTATTGCTGGTAAGATTCTTTTTGATTCCATATTTTCAATCATAAAAAAACAAGAATTTATTTTTTCTTATTATTTAATTTTAGTATGTATAGTTACTATTATTATTAAATTTTGTTTATATTTATATTGTAAAAAAACATATCGCAAACACAAAAATATTTTACTTAAAGCAAGTATGAAAGACCATAAAAATGATATCTTTTTAACATTAGGAACCTTTATATCTGCTATTTTTGGTTATTTTAATATTTATTTTTTAGATGGTATCTTTGGCTCTATTACATCAATATATATATTAATAAGTGGTATCGGAATTTTTTTAGAAAGTTATAAAGTATTAATGGATGTATCGCTAGATAAAGTTGA
>CAPZYV010000034.1 GCA_948750805.1 uncultured Bacilli bacterium
ACTTATTTTTAAGGTCATAATATTAATAGTATCCTTTTCTAGTAATTCATCTCCAAATACATAAGCCTCAATAATAACATTTTCTATAGTTCCTACTATGTTTTCTAAAGGTGTAACTACTCCCTCTATATGACTACCAATAATTATATTTGGGTCTTCATTTTTTTCTATTACGATTTCTCTATCTTCTATTCGCTCTAAATTACGTACACTAAGAGCTAAACATTTTGAATAAGAATCAAAATCTATACTACCATTTAAACGATACCAAGCCTCCTCTTTTAACGCTTCTTTAAGAGGTAAATATTCTTCTTTATCTTTTTTAAATATTTTAGCCATTATACTTTTTGTATTATCATTAATTGATAAAGTAATTATATTAATATTATCTCTTTCTAAATAAGAAATTGATTCAATATAACCTTCAATTGTTATATTTTTCCCAATACTTTCTATTGTATTAATATTTACAGCTTCTTTAGTAATAGCTTTACCCATGATAATATCACCTGGTGTAAGTTCATGAGTTATTTCTACATATGTAGCTGGAGCTTGTACACTTTCTAATTCTTTTTTTACTAAAGTTCTTTTTTCTTCATTTAATTTAGTTGTTATTAAATAATCTTTTAACCCATAAGAAGCTAATATCTTTCTTAAGTGAGCTTCTTCTTTTTTTATTGTTTCTTCTTCTGTATTACTTATTACTTCAAAAATTATTAAATCATCATCAATAATTGGTGTACTTTCTTCTAAACTTATTAAAGATGGTTTATTATGCACTAATAAACTAATAATTTCTTTTAAATATGCTAAAACATCATCTGAAGTTACTACTTCATAATTAATATAAATATTACATTTATATAACCCATTAATCTTATAAGTACCATTAATTAATTTATCAATAATACTAAATGGTAAAACAGTTTTTGATTTTAAATATACATTAAATGTTTCACTTTTTTTATTTAAAACTACTTTATCTATAATAACTTCTTTTAATATATTTTCTTCATCAACAAAATTAATACTCTTTAAAAACGCATTTATATCATGCATTATACCACCTACTTCTATTTTTTATCTATAAAATTGTGTTCTTTCATCTCTTCTAATTCTTTTTCTTATAGCCTCAATCTCCATACCTAATTTTTCTTCTCTTTCAGATACTAAAAATGGGCTTTTTTCATATTCTTCATACATTTTAAATCTAGGATTATAAATCATTTTAGGTAATTGAATTACAGTAAAATCATTTAACAAATAATTATAAAATGTTTCATTTACATTAGTATCTGATGTATATATAGTTCGTGGTGTTCTTGCTACATAATGATATCCCATATAACTTATCATAACATTTTTTAAAACTTCTAATATTCTTTTTCGTTTATATGCTTCATAATGAACATCAAAATGATAGTAAGGAGGTACGTACCACTTCATATAACTTTCATCGTTAATACTTTGTGGATACAATCTTTTTCTTTCTTCGTCTATCGGTTTAAACACTTTTTCATAAAATTCTCTTTCACTCATAATAAAGTTATCGCCATTAAATCATCTATGAAATGAAGCATTCTGATAACAGTTATATAAAAATAAATAGACATCATCATCTAATATAGCATACTTATCTGCAAATTCATCTCTAGAACCATATTTACCATATTTAGCTCGATATTCTAAAATAGATTTAATACGAGTTTGATATAAATAATCTCTTCTATCTTTTTCTTTATTCCATTTTTTATATTTTCTTTTACTATAAAATTCATCATATTTTTCAGGATTATTAATTTGAAACATCATATATGCTTCAAATATATCAGTTGAAGGATTACTATCATGTCCTCCAAGTCCAAATGGTTTACTATAATCAATAGTTGCTCCTACAGGATTTAAATAGCCAATAAATCTTGTTCTATAAAAATCATCTTCAGTTTGGATTTCTCTATCATTTACAACTTTTTCATTAAAAGGTAATGTCATTTTATCTCTCCTTATATATATTCATTCCAAAAAACTTCACTTTTGGAGTTTTTTTGGAATAGACTAAATTTTATTTAAAAAATCAACATTTATACTATACTCATCAAATCTTTTAGTAACTCTTCCCTGAATATTTATTATATCACCAATTTTTAAATTTGCCATCATATAATAAGCTTTGGGAAAAATTGTAAACTCGCCATTTCCTGTTTCATCACTAGCCATTAAAAAGGCCATATTCTCCCCTTTTTTTGTTTTTATATTTTTTATTTTTTCTATTAAAACTACACATTTAATATGTTTATCAAAATAATCTTTAATATTTTCTAATTTTACAATATTTTTATCATTGTATTTACATACTGGATGATTGCTAATATAAAAACCATAAGAAGAAAATTCTTTTTCTCTTAATACTTCTTCTTCAAATTCTAAAGTTTTATCAATACTTGGTTTTACGACAAAAGAAGAATCTAGGGTACTTAAAAGTTCTGCATAATTAAGGGCGTTATCTAAGTTTTCTATCATTGTATTTTTATTTAGATTAAAAGAATCTAAGGCTCCGGCATCAATTAAAGATAGTATCGTTTTTTTATTAACGCTCCGACCATACACTCTTGATACAAAATCTAAATAATCTTTATATAGTCCTTTTTCTCTTTCTGCTAAAATTGATTTAGTCGCGGAATCTCCTAAGTTTTTAATACTACTTAGCGGTAACATTAATGAATTATCTTTTATTAAATAAGTATTTTTACATATATTAATATCTGGTTTTAAAATAGTTATATTTTTCTTTTTAGCTTCATCAATATATTCTTTAGTTTTAATTACACTACCTATACTCATATTAAGTAAATTAGCTATAAAATATACGGGAAACTTAGTTTTTAAATAAGCCATCTCATAACCAATTAAAGCATAAGATACAGAGTGTGCTTTATTAAAACCATAATTAGCAAATTTTAATATTAAATTATATATATTAGTTGCGACTTCTTTTTGATATCCCTTTTTAATTGCATTACTTATAAAGTGTTCTTTATCACTTAGCATAACACTTTCTTTCTTTTTTGACATAGCTCTTCTAATTAAATCAGCTTCAGCGTAAGTATAGCCTCCAATTTTAACTAATATTTCCATAACTTGTTCCTGATAAATTATAACCCCATAAGTATCTTTAAGGATTGGTTCTAAATCCGGATGTAAATAATTAGTTTTTTCTTTGCCATATTTTCGAGCAATAAATAAATCGATATTTTCCATTGGTCCAGGTCTAAATAAGGCAACAGCCGCGACTAAATCTGAAAAACTAGTAGGCTTTAATTTCTTCATTAAGTTTTTCATCCCACTACTTTCATATTGAAATATTCCCTCGGTATCTGCGCTACTAAATAATTTAAAAATTTCCACATCATTTAAATCTATTTTACTTAAATCTAATATTTTACCTGTATTTTCTTTAATTAAATCAAGAACATTACTAATAATAGTTAAATTTCTTAAAGCTAAAAAATCCATTTTAAGTAGTCCTAAATCTTCTAAGTATTCCATAGATAATCCAGTCATTATAAACTCGCCATTATAGATTATTGGAATAACTTCATCAAGAGGAATACTAGCTATTATAACGCCTGCTGCATGGGTAGATATATGACGTTTCAATCCTTCTAAATATTCACTATCTTGATACATATTTTTAAGTTCAGGATAATTTTTTAAAAAATCTTCAACACTTTTTTCTAGTTTATTTTCTTTTAAACTAAGTTTAGGATTAATAAGACTTACAAATTTATCAATTGTACTAAGAGGTATATCAAGTATTCTTCCAATATCCCTAATAACTTGTTTCGCTCCTAGTGTCCCAAAAGTCATTATAGGCGCTACATTTTCTTCACCATAACGTTTTCTTACATAAGATATAACTTGATTTCGTTTAGTATATTCAAAATCTATATCAATATCAGGCATCGTAACTCGCTCGGGATTTAAAAATCTTTCAAATAATAAATTATATTTAATTGGGTCAACATCCGTAATTCCAATAGAAAAACTAACTAAAGAACCTGCTGCACTTCCTCTTCCAGGCCCCACTAAAATATTATTTTTTTTAGCATATAAAACATAATCATAAACAATTAAAAAGTAATCAACAAATCCCATTTTATTTATAACATCTAATTCATAATTAAGACGTTCTAAATATTTATGCTCTAATTTTCCTTTTAATCTTTTAGCTAATCCTTTATATGCTAAATTTTTTAAAAATTGAAAGGAATCAATATCTTTATTATATCTCGGAATTAAGTTTTCACGCTTTTCTAGTTTTATATCAATATCTTCAATAAAATCTTCTGTACTTTTAATATCTTCTTCTTTTATATTAAAAGAAAAATAATTGAATTCATAATTAGAAGCTACATTTTTAAGTAAATCTCCTTTATCTATAGCTTCTAAATAGCTTAAATACTTAATATCTTCTTTATTAAAACATCTTATATCTCTCATATAAACTACATAAGAAGTAAGTAATAAAGCTTCTATTTTTTCAGTATCATTACTATAACTTAAATAAGCATTAGAAAATTTATCTAATAATTGATAACTATTAAAGGGTAATACTACTTTTATATTATCAAGATATTCTAATAAATTTTCATAATTTAAATTTTTAAATTCCTTTAAAGTATGGATTTTAAGTAAGTTTAAATAGCCTTTATAATTTTTAGCATATAATAAAATTTCTAAACCATCAATTACTATTTTTAAGCCAATAATTGGTTTAAAATTATTTTTAAGCATTTTAGTATAAAACTCCATAACCCCAAATAAATTATCATCACATATACCTGCACAAGTGATATTATTAGTTTTCAAAAAAGTTATAAGACTATCTATCTTAATTGTACTTTTAAGTAATGAATAGTCTGTCATAATTTTTAAAGGTACATACATAATACCACCCCACTATATAAATTATATCAAATAATAAGAAAAGAAAAAAGCAACTTTCACTAAGTTACTTAATTTTTTGTCGGTTAAAGAGCTATCGATTCTGATTTAAGCTCTAGATGAATATTTACCATCACGAGTTGAAATAATAATTTTTTCGCCTTGATTAATAAATAAAGGAACTTTTACTGTATAACCGGTTTCAATTTTAGCATCTTTTTGAGCATTATTAGTAGTATTACCTTTTACAGCTGGTTCTGTTTCAATTACTTCATATTCAACTTTTTCAGGTAAACTAATACCTAATATTTCACCTTCATATGAATCAATCGTAATGTCTAATCCTTCTTTAATGAATTTTATATCATCTCCTAAAGTTTTAACATTTATTTCCATTTGTTCATATGTTTCATTGTTCATAAATACATAATTATCCCCTGATGCATATAAATATTGCATAGGCATCCTATCAACATGAGCTTTAGTAATTTTGATATTAGTATTATAAGTATCTTCTGTAATTGAACCTGTTCTTAAATTTTTAAGTTTCATCCTAACAAATGCTGAACCTTTACCTGGTTTAACATGTTGAAATTCAACTATTTGATATAAATTATTATCCATAATAATTGTCATACCATTTTTGATATCATTTATATTAATATTCATATTTTACTCCTCACTTTTTCTAGTTAAAAGAATATTACTTCTTTTCTTTTGCTGCTTGATGTTTATGACATTTTTTACAATACTTCTTTATTTCTAAACGGTCAGGAGTATTTTTTTTGTTTTTACTAGTACATCTTAATTCTTCACCACAAACTGTACATCTTAAAGTTACAAAGTTTCTATTTTCATTTTTAGCCATAAGAGCACCTCCTTTTATAAAAAGTCTAGAAGTATTATATCATTAAATTATGAACCTAACAAGAGTAAATCACTAACTTTCCGTGCAATTAATCGGTTTACTGGTGCATAAGAAGAACTTTTGGCATCAAGATTACTAACATTTGGACTTATTACTACCAAACTATACTTTGGATTATCAAATGGTCCATACATGGCAAAGGTATTACTAAGAACATAAGCATCCATTACACCATCATAATCTGAATCAATGTAAGATTCACTAGTACCTGTTTTACCCGCTGCTTCTATTTTAGGATTTACATACCAATAACCAGTTCCTGTTTTTATAACTTCTCTTAATCCTTCTTGAATTCTTTTAAGATATTTTTCTTCTAAATTAACTTTATTTATTACTTCTTTTTCCCTATTTACAATAATACCATCTTCACTTTTAATACTATGCATTAAACTAAGTTTTAATCTCTCCCCATTATTAGCTATGGTATTAATATATTGTAGTAAACTTGTTGGAGTATATAAATCATATTGACCTATTGCTAAATTAAGAAGTAAGTCTGATGCTACTTTAGAACCTTTTAAACCTTTTGATTCGCCAAATAAATCAATACCTGTTCTATCTCCAAGACCAAAGGATGCAAAAGTATCACGGTATTTATTAAAATCTTCTTCAGTTACAGAAGCTTCCATATTATATGTATAATTATAGCCTGCAACTTTTAAAGCTGTAATAAACTGATAATAATTAGAACTCATTGCAAGAGCTTTAATATCATTAAGTTTTCCTAATCTTCTAAAAGAACATTTAGCAGGAACATTAGCTAACTTTACACAGGAATCAGTAATAGTTTTTTTAATATCAATAGCATTATTTTGATAACCAACTGTATGGGATGCAGCTTTTACTATACTTCCTACTGTATAAGCATTTTTAATTACATTAATCGAAACATCATTAAACTCCCCTTTATCATTTATTCTAATACCAGATATAGCTTTAATACTACCTGTACTTGGTTCACTTACTAACACATACGATTCTTTATAATATTCTGTATTAGGCATTTTTTTGGCTTTTTTTATTTGCTCTTTAATAATATTTTCTATTTCAAGTTCTATATCAATATCAATTTCTAAGATTAAGTCATTACCTTTTTTAGCTGGCTCAATCATAACTAAATTATTATTTTCTACTTTATATTTAGCTTTAGTTCCTTTTAAATATGATTCATAATATTCTTCCAATCCGCTTACACCAACTTTATCATTATAAGTGTAACCATTGTTAAGTAGAGTTTTTTTCTCTTTTGGAAGTGTATTACTAATAGCGCCAAAAATACTTTTTAAAGTATCATTATAATTATATTTTCTTCGCCATGATATTTCCCCAAAAATCCCTGGTAAATTACTTTCTAAAATACTGGCATATAACGAATCAGTTATATCTGTTAGAATAACTTTATTATCATATATATATCCTTCATTCATCAAATAATAAAAGTAAGAGGCAAATTTTTCTTCTTCAGTTAATTCATTTAACATTTCATTCGTTATTCGGCTCATTTTTAAATTAGTAATTTCTTCTTTAGTTAATTTTCTTTCTTTATATTTTTGATATTCAGCATCTGTTATTAATTTCTGACATTTATCAGAATATAAAATTAGATAAAAATCCTTTAATTTAGACTTATTATACTTATATTTAAAATTAGTTGTTTTTGCTAATATTTTTGCTATATCAATTTCTTCTTTTTGCGTGATACTACTATTTTTGTGATATAAAATTTCATTAACCCCTATATTATCTACTAAAACCTTACCATTTATATCTAAAATCCTTCCTCTTGGCGCACTTCTACCCATTACATATATTTCATTTATTTGATAATATTTATTTAAATAGTATTCATGATGCTTAAACATTAAAGTGGATACTCGATAAAGAAAAAGACTAAAAACTAAAATTAAAACACTCATTATTATATAAAAGCTTTTTTTCATAACTTCACCATTATTAATATTAACAAATACTTATATTTTAGTAGTTAAATATAATTTTTTACATATATTATATTAGGGTGAATGTTTATGTATAATTTAATTAGTAGATATATGGAACGTTTAACTAAAGAAGATGTTAATAATTTTGCTTTAAGTAAAAATGCTAATTTAAGTCCTGAAGAATTAGATTTTACTTATAATTTTGTTAAAAAAAACTGGGAACAAGTAATAAAAAATCCTAAGTTATTAAACTTAGAACGTTATAAAGAACATTATAGTTCTGAAAATTTTAATAAAATAGTTAAATTATTTAATGAATATAGTGCCAAATATCAAGCTTTCTTAAAATAGTCTCTAATTATAGAGATTTTTTATTTTTTATAATTATCTCTAATATCTTGCATTAAATTAGGATTAAACTTACCATCTTTAATCATCATAATTTCAAATTTATAAGGTGGATAAATTCTTTCTTTATCTTCATCATTTTCGCCAATATATGGTGTTTCTAATATTTTAGGAACATCTTTTAATTTCTCACTATTAATAACATTTAATAAATTATTAAAGCCAATTGTTCCATATCCAATATTAGCATGTCTATCTTTATGAGAATTAATAGGATTTTTACTATCATTTACATGGATACATTTAATGTAATTAAGACCAATAAAAGCATCAAAATCATTTAAAAATTCTTCGAATAATTCCATATTATAACCAGAATCATTTAAATGACAAGTATCAAGACAAACACCTATTTTATCTTTTAAATCAACTCTATCAATAATATATTTTATTTCATCTATTGATGAGCCAAGTTCTGTTCCTTTTCCAGCCATAGTTTCTAAAAGAATAATTGTTTTAGTATCTGATGTAATAATTTTATTTAAAGCAAAAATAATATTATCTAAAGCAACTGTTTTTTCTATACCAACACTAGAACCAGGATGTAAAACAATGTACTTTATTCCCATAGTCTCACATCTGTCAAGTTCTGCTTTTAAAAAGTTAATACTAAAATTATATTTAGCTTCCTCTTTATCATTAGCTAAATTAATAATATATGGTGCATGACAAATAACTTTATCGATATCAATCCCATTTTCTATCATCAATTTTTTGGCTTCAGCAGAAACTACTTCATCTATAGGCTTGCGAAGCGTATTTTGCGGAGCGCCCGTATAAAACATAAAAGTATTAGCTCCATAACTTATTGCTTCTTTAACACTACCAAGTAATTGTTCTTTGCCAAAAGACACATGAGAACCTATAATCATTTTTAAATCACCTATGAATAATTATATCGAAAAATAATTTATTTAACAAGTTGATTATACAGAAAAAAAGAAATAGTTAGGTTTCTATTAAACTTTCTATTTCTTCTTTTGATAAATTTGTAGCAGTTATAATATCTTTTATTGACATATTTAGTTTTAATAAGTTTTTAGCTATTTCTTTAGTTTTTTTAGCTTTACCTTCCTCTAGACCTTTTTCTAGGCCTTCTTTCATGCCTTTTTCCATGCCTTCTTCAAATGATGCCTCATTTAATAACTCTTCTCTATCGTAATATAATCCTT
>CAPZYV010000035.1 GCA_948750805.1 uncultured Bacilli bacterium
AATACTTAAAAGTAAACTAATTTTAAAATGTCTTCTACTTCTTTTTTTTAATAACTCTTTTTTTAATAGCGCTTCATTACTTATTTTTACATTATCACGATAATATAAACCTAAAGCATTTCCATCTTCTATACAATAATCATACCATTTTTGATAATCAATATTTTTAAGGTTATTACTTATTATTAGGTTTAATATATATTCTTCGTTAGTGAGTAAATTATTATCAGCATTTTTTAAAATTTTTATTAAATACTTATCTTTTTGCTTTATTAAACTCATATAATTTCTAGCACATAAATCAAGAATAACAGCAATAATGTCTTTATGATTTTCAATCGTTGAATCAATAAGCAAAGAATTAACTCCTATTCCGTAATTATTTGGTAGCTCTCTATAATATATATAAGGATTAGTTTTTTTAACATACATTCTTTCTTTAAATATTTCAATTTTTCCTTTTGAAATTCCAACGACAATAGATATTAGACCCCCAAATATTAATATTAATAATAAAATATAAGCTATAATCTCTATTATATGGGTTGCTTTAATTAGAAAATATATTAGAAATGAAGTAATTATTATTAATAATAAAATACATATTATTGTTTGCTTTATATTTTTCTTTCTTTTATATTTAGTATTCTTTTTCATATAAACTCCTATTTTCTTTATCTAATTATATCAGAGTTTTTTATATCATAATTTTTATATGTATACAATGTTCTTTTTTTTACATTTATTATACAAGTTTTATAATTATTTGCAAAACAGCTTTCATTATCGCAAGCCAATAAAAAAAGAATAGATTTTTTCTATTCTACTACATCTGTTTGATACCAATAATACCCTGTATCATTTTTCTTATAAATATGTTTATATTTTGTGAATTTATCTTTATGTTCTTTTATGTAATTTATAGCATCATTATTATTTATTTTAACTTCATATTTATTGTAATAATCTCTTAATATTTTTTCTTCGTTTAATTCTAATAGTAAAGCAGCATTTTCGTAAATTATTAATTCTTTTTCATTTGCTTCATATTTTTCTATTAAATTTATGTTAGTTTGAAAATTATCTCCACCACCACACATTATTATATTACCATTATCATAATAATAACACATACCATTAATATTGAATGTATCTTCAACTTCCATAGCATTTTTTAAGCTGCCTAATTCATAATTGTACATTTCTTTTAATTTTGAATTAATAAATGTTAAAGAATAATAATCTTTGGTAGTTAACTCTTCATCAATACTCTCTACTCCCATTATTGATGACATTATTTTTTTATTTAAACTAATTTCTTTATTATTAGCAAAGTATTTATTATCGTTGGATAACAAAGTTATAACTCTCGCTAAAAGTAAGTTTTTATTAATACTATTAATGTTAGCAATTTTCATATCATAAGCACCTTGGATAGGATTATTATTGTTATAAAGGGAATAATCATTTCCATTGGGAATATAACTTAAATATTGTTCTAATTCTTTTTCGCTTAAAGTAATTTTTTCTTCCTCTTTTTTGTTTTCTTCTTGCTTATCTTTTTCTTTTATTTCTGAATTATTACTTTTTTTATCCATTAAAATATAAGTTGTTCCTGCACTTATTACTCCTACTAATATTATAATTAATACTATATAAATATATCTTTCTATTCTTTTCATATAAACTCCTTTTTTCCTATTTATATTTTAGCATATTTTTAAGATATATTTTTTTATATACTATTTACTTTACATTTAGTTATACAAAAAAGAATAGATTTCTCTATCCTTAATTAATCACGTCCATTTACATTATGATATATTTCTGTTACATCTTCTACATCATCAAGTAATTTATATAATTTATCAAATTCAGCTAATTCTTCAGGATTTAAATCAACCATATTTTTAGCAAACATCCCTATTTCATCAAAATCATATTCAACATTGCCAGCTATTTTTTCAATAATATCTTTAGTATTATTAATATCATTAGGATGAACACTAATTGTTAATTCATTATCAACATTCTCAAATTCAGTTGGTTCGATTCCTGCTTCTAAAAGATTCTCAAATATTGCTTCTTCTTTATCAGTTTTAAAAGTTACAATAGCTAAATAATCATAATTATATGCTACACTATTAGTTACACCTAAACTTTTATTAACTTTGTTAAAAGCAGCTCGAACCATACCTACTGTACGGTTTACATTATCTGTTAAGGTTTTAATAATTAAAGTAGATGCTCCAGGACCAAAGCCTTCATATATTACTTCATGATAGTCTTCGCCACCTATACCTTTAGCCTTTTCAACGGCACGATTTATAATATCACTTGGTACTTGAGCTTTTTTAGCTTTTTCTATCATACGTTTTAAAACAATATTGCTTTCAGGTTCTGGTACACCTTTTTTTGCAGCTAAATATATTTCTTTAGCAAATGTAGAATAGGTTTTAGCTTTAATAGCTCCTGTTTTTTGAATACTCGCTTTACGAACTTCATAGGCTCTTCCCATAAAATTACCTCCTAAAATCTGTTAAATTATATCACTTCATAATATAATATGTCTAGCATATTATATGAAATGTTTTAGTTTTTTTACATATTTATAAATAAATAAGTCGTTATTATAGTTTTTATTTAAAAATTTTATTACTTTTAATGGATTATATATTTTATAATAGTTAACACTTTCGTGTTCCATAATATATTCTAAAGCTTTAATAGTAGTTTCTTTATATGTATTTGTTTTAAAGAAATTTTTTACACGACGATAAAATCTAGACTTTACTTTTCGATTTAAGTACTTATAATAATTTTCACTTTTAACTTTAAAAACATATTTTTCACCATCAAGATGTTTTAATATTCTTATCGTATCATAGTAACCCATTTTAATATTTTCATCTATCCGATTAGGGTCTAAGTCCATGACTCCTCCGAGTTTTCTTTTGGATTCAATGACAATGACATTTGCATTTTTATCATAAGGCCTTGAAATGCCAATTCCGTGTACTTTTACTAAATAAATAGTGTCAAAGCCTTTATTAAGTAACATGTTTACGGGACCTAAATCGTAAAAGCCACCATCAAGATAATAATTATCATCAATAATTTTTTCCATTTTAAATATAGGAAGATAAGCACTAGCTAAAATATATTCTTTGATTTTTTCTTTACTCATATCACTTTTATATAAATAAAGTGGCTTGAAATCTTTAAATCTTACAGTACAAATGCCAAATTCAATATTACTATTAAATAAAGCATCAACATCTAAGTATTCATCTATTACTTTTTTTAAACCAGTTAATTCAATTCCTTTATTTTTAATTATTTTAATAAAACTAGTAGCTGCATTTTTAAAAAAACTTAAGTTTATTTCCTTTTTATTTACAGCATCTATAAAAGAATCTGAAAATCCAAAGACATGTCCCATACTTAAACTGCGCCACAATGATGGTAAAATATATCCTTTACCACTGGCAATAACAGCACCATTTAAAGCACCAATGCTAGTGCCACATACCCCATCAATTTTAAGACCACATTCATACATTGCCATATAGACACCAGCTTGATAAGAACCTCTAACTCCCCCGCCTTCTAGTGCAAGACCAATCATTTTTTACCAACCTTTAAGAAAAAGACAAATGGCTTAGCAAGTAAGCGATTAATCCATCTTCTTTTATTTGTTCTTTTTATAGTCATATAATATGAAGTTAATGATTCACTTCTAAATTCTAAAATATCATTTAACTTGTCACTATCTTCATAAATATGGCAATAGAAATTCTTATCTAAAAATAAAAGAGTTAATAAATATTTAAAACTTAAGCCATAAATGGATAAGACATTTGCCAAGATTTCTTTATAAGTACCTTTTGTTGCATCTCCTCCACCTGCATTAAATGTTTTTTTATTTAATTTATCGATATGGTTTAGAGCACTTACAAATAAATAGGCAGCATCATTATCTGTAAGGGCTTCAAGTTGAGTATTTCTTTTTACATTATACATAAATGCATTACTTTTTGGGTCACATAAAATTAGTGGTAATCTAATAATGGTATATTTTTTTAATTTTTCTTTAATTAAATTTTCTATTTTAAGCTTTGTGTTACTATAATAATCCATTTCAGTAAGATTAGATATAGTTTTAGTCGTAGCTATATCACATTTACCATATATGGTTGTGCTTGATGAAAATATTAAAAAACAATTAGGATTAGAAAAGTTTATAGCTTTAATTAAATTTTCCATACCAGCATATTCTATAGCATCACTAAGACCTTTTTTTATATCAGCAATAGGTGGTAATACTCCAGCTAAATTTATAATATAATCTTGGCCTTTTACTAAAGCCGACATTAAAACATTATCATTTATATCACCATAAATAATATTTATGCGACGACGATACTTTTTTAGCTTTTTTAAACTATTTTTATTTCTTAAATCTAGAGCGGTTATCTCATATTTACCTTCACTTAATAAATATTTTATAACTTTGTTACCAATAGTTCCTGCAGCACCTGTAACTAAAACTTTTTTCATTTAAAACACTCCTTAAATAAATGCTGAACATATTAATAATATTAAGCCAATTATTAAACCAATGATGGTTTCTTTTTCTTTTATATCAGTTATAACTTCTGGTAATAATTCTAACACAGCTATATAAATTAGCATACCAACTGTTATAGAAGTTATCGATATTAGGACAATATTACTTATATCCCCTATAATTAAAAATATGATTCCTCCTAATAAACTAGATAAAGTAAGTAAAAGAATAAGTACTTTATTTTGTCTCATGTTAATAGAACTAAAAATATGAGTTCCAAGAGGTATATTATGAAGAGCTACTGATAAACTAGTTAAAATGCCTACTTTTAAATCAGCATTGGTTAAACCAAATATAGCAAATCCTTCTAATATATTATGAAGTATTAAACTTATAATGGTAAGGGTTCCAATATGATTGATATGACTTACATGCTCTTTTATATTTTGTTCGCCTTCATGATGTTCATGATGATGGTCTGGAATAAATAAATCTAATATTTTTAAGATTATAAAACCTAAAAGTACAAATATTAAAATGATAACAATACCTTTAGTTTTATTAATACTTTCTATTAATTCTAAAAGCTCTGGTATTAAATCAAATAATAATAAAGCAAGCATTATTACCAAAGCTAAAGAAATACTAAAATGATTTAATTTATTTTTATCTTTAACTCGTTTAGAAATTAAGCCCCCTATAAGGAAGAATAAACCAGCGATTAGAGTTAGTGTTATTCCGTAGTATTTGTTCATGTTTTTCACACTCCATATTAATTATACATTTATTTAGAAAATTAAGCAAATAAAATATTAAATGCAGGCAATAAAAAAACTATGAGATTACATAGTTTCATTACCAATTAAAGATATCAGAATAAGTAGAATTATTTCTAAAATTAACTTCTTTAGTAATATCAGTTAGAAAGCTACCAGCAAATACTAATATAGCTATAATAAAGGAAATTACCCAAATTATAATTAAACTAGTTAAAGCATATGATTTTTTATCTTCTGGTATTTCAGTAACTTTTAAATAACCTAAAGCATAATGGAAGAAACAAGCAATACTAATAACTGAACCGATTATAGCACCTACAAATGTTAATAAATTTAAATAATATAAGATGGCCATTAAAAGATTAGTTATAATAGTTGGAATCATACTTGTTGCATATAGACTTAATGATTTTTTAAGACTAAAGTTATAGTTTTTAGTTAATCTAGCTACTAAATAACTAGCAATTACAGGAATAAATGATAAAGCATAATATAAAATACTAACATATAAGAATATTTTAAAATATGGTATATCAATATAATGACTTATACTTACTCTAGAAGCACCATTAAAGGTTACTAGTATTCTCGAAAATGATGCCATTATATATAATCCGAAACTTATTGCAATTAAAGCAAGCATTATTAAATCTTTTTTGGTATTCATATTTTTTACTTCATTATCTAAAGTTGTACTAGGTTTTTTATACATATTAATAATAGTATTAAGTATTCCTTTTCCCATACTTGCGATAGCATCAGTATTAATGCTTACTACTTCAGTATTAAGTGTACAAGAACAATTCTCACCATCTAATAATTCTTTGCCACATTTGGTACAAAATCTTTTCTCTACTTTTACTTCTTCTACTTTCTTTTTAGGTGTTGTGCTTTTAGGAGCACTTTTTTTAGTTGTACTTTTCTTTGGTACGTTTTCTTCAGCCATTATTCTCACACTCCTTTATTTATATAAATATGGCTCAACTAAATAAATATAATCTTTGCTTAAAATAGTTTTATTATTAAACTCAATTTTAAGCTCTTTAATGTTTTCGACATTTATTTCAATATCTATTTCTTTTTCACTTTTATTATCAATACTACTTTTATATATTTCTAAATCATCACCATATATAATTAAATCACCATTTATATTATCAATTTCTTTAATTAAAATAGTTTTTAATTTTTTATATTCTTTATTTAAGTTATAAACAATTATGCCCTTTTCAATATTTGTATTAAAACTTAAATTATTATTATATTCTTTATTATTAATTGTTTTCTTATAATTTGAAGATTCAACCCCATAGTATGATAGTCGCTCTTTTTTTAATAAACTTAAAGGTAATTTATCTTCATATTTTTCTTTTAATTTAAATAATTCTTTTAAATCATCTTCTTTAACTATATCTTCAATACTATTTATTGTATCATTTATAATATTAACTATTTTTTCATAATTAGTATCTTTTTGTAAATCTTCAGCTATATTTTTAGTTGTTTTAATAATATTTGTAAGACAATCATTAAATAATTTTTTATATTCTACACTTTCACTTAAATCAATATTATTTGTAATTTTATGAGTATTTAAATATTTTAGTTGTTCTATATATACTTTTAAGTATTCTTCATTAGATGAATTTTTATCAATTTTAATTATTTTGTTAGATTTAGCCCTTAAATTTTCAACTTCATCTTGGATATAAGAAGATATAAATTCTTGAGATTTTTTATAATAAGAATCTTTCTCATCTACTTTTTGATAAAAGTAATAAGCTTTATATAAATCATCTTTTTCTTCATATTTTAAAGCTTCAAAATATGATTCTTTAGAATAATAATATGTTTTTAATTCAGTCATATATTCATTATAAGTTTTAGTATCTAATATGTATTTTAAACCACTAAAATATTCATATATATCTTCTATAGCATTTTTGACTTTAGTATAAGATTTTTTTAATGTATCAATGTCTTTGTATTCAGTATTAAAATTTTTTACCCATTGAGAAGTAATATTTTCTACAGTATTTTTAATACTATGTAAAACTTTTTCTTCATTTTTATTATCTTTTAACACTTTTCCAATATTAATCAATTCTTTATAGTTATTTTCTTTATTGGAACTATAATATCTAGCTAGGCTATCTTCAACTTTTTTTACAGGATTATTTAATAATATTCCAAGAGTTATTAATGCTATGAAAGTTATTAATAAAACTGAGCCCATTACTATTTTATTTTTTTTAGAAATATTTGCAAATTTTGTTTTTAATTCATCTTTGAATGTTATTTTTTTTATATCATTATTATTTAAATTATGACCACACTTACTACAGAATTTAGCATCAACTTCTTGTTTTTCGCCACATTTTTCACAAAACATAAAATTATTCTACTCCTTTATTTATTAGTTTACACTATTTTTTTAAGAAAATAAATACTTTTATTTCTATTTAACCATTTATGACACTTTTTATAATTTCATAATTATTATTAAGTCGCTCGGAATCTTTATTAATTTTTAATGCTTCTTCTATATTGCTTAAAGCTTCAGGATATAATTTTAAATTATAACAAACTAAGCTCATTAATTCATAGACATAATCGTTCCAAGCAAATGCTTCATTTATATATATAGGTGCTTTTGTTGTTATTTGAAAAGCATTTTTTAATAAAGAATACGCTTCATCATATCTTTTTTCATCAAAATATAGACCAGCTAGTTCGACATAGCTTTCTCGTAAGTAAGAAGCTTCTTTAATAGCTAATTGATACCACATTTCGGCTTCTTTAGGACGATTTAAATTAAGATAACATCTAGCTATAAAACGCATTGAAGCGCATCTTTCAGCATCCCATTTAGCAGTTGGTAAGTTTAAATGTCTTATTAAAGTGTCAATAGATTCTTGATATTTACCATAATACATATATTCTCTTCCTAAATAATGCATATTGCGGTCATCATTAGGTTCTTCTTTAACGCTTAGTTCTAGAAGTGGAAGATAACTACTACGAGATTTGGTATTATCTGGATAATGATTTAATGTTATATTAGGAGCCAAAACAGATACTTCATTTTCTTTAACATTTAATACTTCATGAACAGGATGAACCCATTTGTAACCATGACGACGATGGATTTTTTCAATATAAAATGTTGTCGCTGGATTGCCATATTCATCAATACTCCAATTATAATTATATTTAACTTTATCAATAGACTTATCCCATATTGCTTCTAGTTTTTCTCTCCATCCTGTTTCAAATTCTTCATCTAAATCAGTACATACACATATATCAGCATCATTAGGCACCATATCTAGCGATTTATTTCGAGCTACATCAAAACGCCAAGGATTAATTACTTCACTTTTAGCATGAACTCCTAACTTTTTAAATAGTTCCATACTATTATCAGTTGACCCTGTATCAAGAACATAAATATCATCTGCTTCACTCATGGACTTGACCCAACGTTCAATAAATTTGGATTCGTTTTTGCATATTGCGTATACACAAACTTTGTATTTATTCATTTATTTCACCCTATTAAAATTATATATTTAAAAATTATTATTAGAACAATTTAAACTTTTTATTAAATTTAAAAAATGCTAAATAGATATATTCTAAATAGCATTTAATTATTAAGCTCCAGCAGGTCCTGTTGGACCTTGCGGTAATGTTAAGTTAAGAACAAAATTTGGAGCAGTACCAGTAATAGTTGCTGTTGCAGATGAGCCTGGTGCTCCTGTATTTACTGTTCCAATAGTTAAAGTAGGCGTAGCTCCTGTTGGCCCAGTTGGACCTGTTGCTCCTGTACTTCCGGTTGGACCGGTTGGTCCAGCTACTCCTTGAAGTCCTTGTAATCCTTGAGGACCTGTTGCTCCTGTTGCTCCAGTACTTCCGGTTGGACCTGTTGGTCCAGCTATTCCTTGAAGTCCTTGTAATCCTT
>CAPZYV010000036.1 GCA_948750805.1 uncultured Bacilli bacterium
TAAAGAAGGCTGGATAATATGTGCATCAGATTTATTAGTATCAGTTATGGAGTGTGAAAGATTTCAATTTACATATGTCGCCAATATATCGTTATTAATAATATTTAATATTATATTATTTAAAAATTAATAGGTTCTCTAAAAGAACTTATTTTTTTATCTATTAAAGCTCATAATTATTTAACTGTCCAAAATTAAGACTCTATAAAAGAAAAAATCTCTTACGAGATTATCTAAAATAAATAAATATAAATATAGCTAAACATAAACAATATATTGAAAATTTCCAAAGCTTACCTTTTTTTACTAATTCACTTAACCATCTATAAGTAAAATAAGTAACAATTAAAGAAGCTCCTAATCCTGCCATATAAGGAAGTGCAAGACTAGCTAAATTTCCTGCTGTCATCATATCACTTACACCAAGAAGCATTGTCGCAACACTTATTGGAAAATATAAAATAAATGTATATTTTAAAGCTGTTGTTCTTTTTAGTCCACAAATTAAACAAGCTACTAAAACTGTACCACTACGACTTATACCTGGCATTAATGTAACCATTTGGATAATACCAATAATTATCGCATCTTTAATTGTAATATCTTTATCTTCTTTTTGCCCATTTCTATTTCTAATTAAGAAAAGCATTAAAGCCGTTATTAAAAAAGCAAATCCTAAAAATGTAATATTTTGTAGTTTACTTTCAATAACATCTTTAAGAAGTATTCCTGCTATTCCAACAGGAATAGTTGATATTATAAGACAAATACAATATTTAAACTTGTCTTTATATTTATTTCTTTCACTCTTTTTAAATATAAATTTAAAAAAAGCATTTATCAAATCAATAATATCTTTTCTAAATATATATAGTATAGCTAAAAAAGAACCAAAATTTGCCACAATCTCAAAATTTAAATCATTAAACATATTAGTATTAAAAACATTTTTAAATAAAAATATGTGTCCACTAGAGCTTACAGGCAATGGTTCTGTAAATCCTTGAATAATCCCTAAAATAATATAAAGCAACCATTTCATTTTTATCACCTATCTAATTATATAATATTTTTAAAAATTAAGAAATAGAATTATAAGGGGAAAATAAAAATGTTTAAAATAATAATTTATTTAATAGGAGTTTTATTTACAAGTTTCGGCATTTTCTTTACAATAATTTATTTAAATTTATTAACATTGGGGTATAGTTTTGGTGATTTTGTTAAATTTATTAGTAGAAAACTAGAATTCTGGTTTATTTTAATAGGCATTATACTCATTATAATATCTTTAGAAAGGTTGATTAAAAATGAATTATTACTACGATATAATCTTAAATTGGAACGAAGAAGCCGCATATGATTTTTACGAGTGGAATGATACTGATTATTTAGAATTAATTAAGAAAATTCCCTTATTTAGAATTAGACATAAAAGCTTAATAGATATCATATCTAACAAAATAAAAGTTAATTCAGAATTTTTAGAATTAATTAAAGATAGAACAATTATAAGTGGCAAAAATTTAATTAATAAAGTTATGTATGCATCTCTTTTTACTGATGGCAAGAATATTATTGCTATAGAATTTAATAGTGAAGGTTATTCTATAAGTTATAGTAAGCTTTTAATTGATGATGAATTAAATGTTTTAGAAGTATCTTATGATTTAAGAGATTATACTTTAGAATATGAAATAATAGAACCTCTTAAATTAGTTGTAAATTTAAGACAGGAAGAAGAAGCTAAAAGATTAATAATTTTAGAACTTAACAATCTTTATCAAAAAAAAGATTCAGCTAAATTAAAATATTTATATTATGAATATAAAAAAAATACGAAAGAAAATATTGAAGAAATTTATAAAGAATTATTAAATACACTTAAAGAAGATTTTGATAATAATATTTTAAAATTATATTATATAATTAAATTATCATACCATAACGTTTAAAAATCTGTTATAATAACCTTTAGAAATGAGGTTTTTTATAATGCATTTACCAAATTTAAAAGAAGCAAAAATAAGAAGTGATAAAGAAGTAAAAATATTATCCACGAATAATATTAAAAGTGATAAATTTTTAAATAAAAAATATTTTATTAAAACATATGGCTGTCAAATGAACGTTCATGATTCTGAAGAAATTAAAGCTATTTTAGAAAATATTGGTTTTACCGAAACAAATGATTTAACTAATAGTGACATAGTTGTTTTAAATACTTGCGCAATAAGAGAAAATGCTCATGATAAAGTATTCGGTTTTTTAGGTCGAGTAAAACATTTAAAAAAGGAGAAGCCTGAACTAATTGTTTGTATTGGTGGATGTATGACTCAACAAGATAGTATAGCTAATACTTTAAAAGAAAAATATCCTTATGTTGATATTGTTTTTGGAACTCATAATATTAATGAATTAGGTAAAATGATAATAAATCATAAAAACATGCAAGAAATAGAAGTATATTCTATTGAAGGGAATATTTATGAAAATATAGACTATAGACGAGATTCAAAGTATACAGCCTGGGTTAATATTATGTATGGCTGTGACAAATTTTGTACATATTGTATTGTACCATTTACTAGAGGAAAACAAAGAAGTCGTAAAATGGAAGACATAATAAAAGAAATTGAAGATTTAAAAGAAGTGGGATATCAAGAAATAACTCTTTTAGGTCAAAATGTAAACGCTTATGGCAAAGATTTAAAAGAAGGTTATAATTTTGCAACTTTACTTTTAAATGTTGCTAAAACTAATATTCCTAGAATAAGATTTGTGACATCACATCCTTGGGATTTTACTGATGAAATGATAGATATTATTGCTAAATATAAAAATATAATGCCTTATATTCATTTACCACTTCAAAGTGGAAGTACAAATATTTTAAGATTAATGGGTAGACGTTATACTAAAGAAGACTATTTAACATTATTTAATAAAATAAAATCTAAAATATCAAACGTATCTATTACGACAGATATTATTGTCGGTTTTCCTAATGAAAGCGATGAAGATTTTAATGAAACATTAGATGTTGTAAACAAATGTCAGTTTGACGGTGCTTTTACATTTATTTATTCGCCACGTGAAGGAACACCAGCTTCTAAAATTAAAGATAATATAACTTCAGAAATTAAAGAAGTAAGATTACAACAATTAAATAAAATAATTAATGATTATAGTTTAATGAATAATAAAAAATATCAAGATAGAGTTGAAAAAGTACTAATAATTGGTCCAAGTGAAAAAGGGACAGATAAAATGTGTGGTTATACAGAAACCATGAAATTAGTTAATGTAACTGGAGCTACAAATGATATAGGTAAGATAATTGATGTTCGCATAACTAATACTAAAAGTTTTAGTTTAGATGGTAAAAAGGAAATATTTGTTAATAATTAAAAAAAAGTCTTGAGAAAACTTTAAAAATATCTTATAATTATGATTAGTAAAATAGGTGATTATATGAGAAACGGTTATAAGATTACATTAGGTGTAATAACATTATTAATTTTAGTTACAATAACAATCGGAACAAGTTATTCTTTTTATTCTGTATCTGATACGCAAACAGACCCTAATTCTTTAACTACAACATGTTTTGAGATTAGTTTTAATGGTACTAATGCTATAAATTTAACTGGAGATGGAAAGTATGCTTATCCTATGAATGAAACAACCGCGTTAACAAAAACACCGTATACTTTTACAATTAAAAATGTTTGTACTAGTGCTAATGCAAATGGTGGTATAAATTATGATGTTAGTTTAAATACGATTATTGAAAGTCCATCAAATCTAACACCATCATTAAGATATAAATTAAATAAAACAGCTCCTACTACTGAGACAGGAATAAGTGCTATGTTAACTAGTAAACTTGATAAGTTAGAAACAAATATTAAAACAACTTATGGTGTTGATAAAAGTTATAATTTAATAAGTGGAACTCTAGCACCAAATGAATCTGTAACATATAATATGTATTTATGGATAGATGAAAATGCAGGTAATGATGTAATGGGTAATACTTTTAATGGCAAAATTTTAGTGTATGCATATATGTAAGGTTCTCAAAAAATGAGAACTTTTAATATTACTCTTTTCAAAAAGTACTAAATAGGGTATAATGTATAATAGATTAGAGTAGTGGTGATGATATGGATAATAAAAAAATGATAATATTACTTTCTTTATCAATTTTATGTTTTATAGCAATAGTCTCAAGTACTACCTATGCCTATTTGTCTATAAGTGCAAGTCAAAAAACATCAAATTTAATTGTAACTGGATGTTTTAGTACAAGTTTAAAAAATAATAATAATATCAATATGACTAGCTATCCCATGAGTAATGCTAAAGGCTTAAAGTTAACTCCATATGGATTTACTATAACTAATAATTGTAATAGCAGTAATAATTATCAAATATATTTAAATGTTTTAAAGGATACATCGCCAACTTTATTAAACTATATTAACTACTCTTTAGATGGAATCACTGTCAAAAAACTATCTAGTTTAAGTGTTAGTACTTTACCTGCCGGAATAGACACCACTAATATTTCTAAGTCTTTTATAATAGATACAGGTGAAATAAATACATCTAAATCTTTTAATTTACATTTATGGATAGATGAATCAGCAGGTAATGATATTATGGGCAGTTCATTTAAGGCTAATATAACAGTTTATAACTCTCAAAGATAAGAAAATTATTCTTTTTTTTTATGTTAGATTATGATAGAATAAAGCTTAGAGGTGTAATATATGTTAAAGAAAAATATTGACGAATTCAAAAAATTTATTGCTCGAGGAAATGTAATGGACTTAGCTGTCGGAGTTATTGTCGGTGGAGCATTTTCTAGTATAGTTACTAGTCTAGTTAATAATATTTTAACTCCAATTTTAGGATTAGTTTTAGGTGGTGTTGATTTTTCTAATTTAGCTATTACTTTTAAAGATACTAAAATTGGCTATGGAGCTTTTATTCAAAGCATTATTGATTTTTTAATCGTAGCAGTATGTATATTTATCTTTGTAAAAATAGTTAATCGTCTGATGCATGTAAAAAAAGAAGAAGCAAATGTGCCTCCTAAAAAAAGTGATGAAACAATTTTATTAGAAGAAATAAGAGATTTACTAAAGGAAAATAAAAAAACTAAATCTAAAAAGGAAAAATAATGATTATTTGTGTTGTTGGACCAACTGGGGTAGGTAAAACTAAATTAAGTATTGAACTAGCTAAAAAGTATAATGCTATTATCATAAATTGTGATGCTATGCAAGTATATACAGGGATGGATATAGGAACAGCTAAAATAAAAGAAAGTGAAAAGGAAAATATTCCCCATTATTTATTTGATATTGTTCCAGTAACTACTAATTATACAGTATATAATTATCAAAAAGATGCTCGAGCTTTAATTGAAAAATTTAAAAATAAAAATATTATATTTGTCGGTGGAACAGGTCTATATTTAAAGGCCGCTCTTTACAATTATGTTTTTAATGAAGAAGAAAAAAATTCTAACAATTACGATGATTTAACAAACGAAGAATTATATGAGTTAGCAAGAAAAAAAGATTCTTCTATTGAGATTCATCCTCATAATCGTAAAAGGTTGATTAGATTTTTAAATAAATCTAATACTTCAAATGAAGTTTGTAATTTATTATATGAATCGTTATTCATTGGTTTAACTACAAATAGAGAAAAATTATACACTAGAATTAATAACCGAGTTGAAGAAATGTTTGATGAAGGATTAATGACCGAAGTTAAAGCTTTTTATGACCGTAAAATAGAATCTAAAGCATTATCTACAGCAATTGGTTATAAAGAGCTATATAAATATTTTGCTAACGAAATAAGCTTAGAAGAAGCAAAAGAATTAATTAAAAAGAATAGTCGTCACTATGCTAAAAGACAATATACTTGGTTTAATAATCAAATGGATGTGAATTGGTTTAATACTGATTTTACCGATTTTAATAAAACAATAGAAGAAGTTATCAATTTTATTGAAAAAAACAAAATATAAAGTGAGAGAATAATATGCAAAAAAACGAATTTGTTCAATTAGTTAAATTATATGCTAAGTTTGGTATTGAAATAAGATGGGAAGAATTATTAAGAATCCCAAATTCAATAGTAAGCTTAATTTTAAATAGTAAAAATAGACAAGTTGTAAAACTAATTACAATGGTTTTAAAGACCAATGAACCTCTTAATGAAGAATATTTAAAAGATGCTATTCAATATATTATAACTTGTAATATTACTAACCAAGTTATTTTAAATACTTTAAAAAATCAAACAGTCTCTATCGATAAAATAAGATATATTGAAATAACTGATGACCTTATGACTCAAGAGATTATAGCTTGTATATTACTTGATTCTAAAGTTATAAGTATGGGTATTGAAATGGAAGCTATTGAAGTAATTTTAAAAGCTTCTAATCCATTTGAACAAAATATGTTAGTTGAATACATTACTAGCCCTTTAGTAAATGATAAAAATATGCTTTTTGCCGGAATTAACTATTTAGCTTCTGCAACAATTCCTGCAAAAATATCAGCTATATTTCAAGTATTAGTTGATAAAATAGGAATTGTAAGTGGCTTATGTTTAAAATATGCTCAATTATTATTAGATTGTACTATATCTGATGATATATATAAAATATTAGTGAAATATGAAAAAGAGAAAGCTAAATATCTAAACTTAGAAAAAAGTACAAATATAGGTTTAAGAGAATTATCTTCTAAACTTGGGCCTATTAGTGGCATAGATGAAGTCACTAAAGATGATATAATTGGTGTAATTTGCCCCAAAAGATAATTTATAATGAATTGGTGATGGCATGAAGAAAATAATCAAAAACATTTTAATAAAAATCGAAAAGAATGGCTTCGAAGCTTATATAGTTGGAGGTTTTGTTCGTGATTTTCTAATAGGTCAAAAAAGCTTTGATATCGATATTTGTACAAATGCTACACCAAAAGAATTACAAATAATATTTCCAAATTCTAATCTAAACTTTGGCGGAATATCTTTTAAATTAAAAAAATATAATTTTGAAATAACTACTTATCGCGAAGAAATTTTATATGAAAGAAGAAAGCCTTCAAAATTACGTTTTATTAATGATGTAAAAAAAGATTTAACTAGACGCGATTTTACAATTAATACAATTTTAATGAATAAAAAAGGTATTGTCTTAGATTATTTAAATGGTATTAAGGATTTAAAACAAAGAAAAATTAAAGTAGTAGGGGATGCGACTAAAAAACTAGAAGAAGACCCCCTTAGAATATTACGTGCCATAAGACTAGCAACAGTTTTAAATTTTAAAATAGATTCATCTTTAAAAAAAATTATCAAGGAAAACGCATCTTTAGTAAAAGATTTATCAAATACTCGCATTAAAGAAGAGTTAGATAAAATATTATTATCAAATAACGTTTTATATGGTTTAGAACTTTTAAAAGAATTAAAGATGTTCGAAGTTTTAAAAATTTCTTATCAAAAAATAATACCTGTAAATAATATAATAGGTATGTATGCTCAAATAAATGGGGAATATAATTTACCATTTAATAAATTAGAAAAAAAGCAACTAAAATATTTAAAAGAAATTTTAGCTAAAGAAAAAATTGATTCTAAAGTTATTTATAAATATGGTCTAGAATTATCATTAATCGCTGGTCTAATAAAGGGAGCTAATTTAACTTCAATTAGGAAGTTAGCTAAAAAACTACCCATAAAAAGTATTCAAGACATAAAAATAACTCCTTTAGAATTACTAAAAGTTTCAAATATAGAAAAAAAGCATATAAGTTTAATTATGAATGAACTTGAAAATTTAATAATAAGTGGTAAAATAACAAATACCAAAAAAGATATAATGAAATATTTAAAAAGTAGGTGAGACAATGACTATATTTTTTGATTTTGATGGAACATTAACCAAAAATGGATTTCCTATATATCCTATTGTAGAGAAATGTGGTATCCCATTAAATGATTTTTATCATGAAGTTTTAAAGAAAGAAGATATTTATCTTTCTTTATGTCAAGTATTCAGTAATATTTTAAAATCTCATAATTATGATATAAATGATGAAAATATTTCTTATGGTGCAGATAAAATCACATTTAATCCTGGCGTAAAAGAATTTTTAAAATATTTAACTAACCAGAAAATTGATAATATTATTTTAACATCAGGTTTTGAAAAATTTGTTAAAAAAATTTCCATAGCAAAATATTTTAAAGATATTTTTGGAACTAAAATAGATAAAGAGGGTAATCCTACTTTTATTCTGTACGATAAAACAAAAAGTACTTTAATAAAAAAATACATTTCAGATAATAATTTAAAAGGTCAAAGTATTGTTTACATAGGTGATGGATTTACAGACAAATTTGCATTTGAATATGTAAAAAGTATTGGTGGTACTTCTATTTTAGTTTATGATATAAATAACGAAAAAGATATAAAAATAAAAAAAGAGTTTACAGATTCCGGAATTATAACTATTTCTTTTCCTAAAGATTATACCAAAAATAGTGAGTTATTTTTATATATTAATAATTTAAGTAAAGGTGAAAAATAATGAACGATATTTACAGAAGCAAAAAATATGTTACAAATAGCATTTATATAAAAAAAGCCCTAGAATTAAATTTATCTTTAGAAGAGTTTATAATGCTAACTTACTTTGATAATGACTGTGATGGTTATTTAGATATGGAAAAATTATGTTTTAACACAGGAATTAATATTGAAGAAGCTTATAAAATATTTAATAGTTTAATTTCTAAAAAGTTAATTACAATAGCAACTGAAAAAGACTCCGAAAATCGAATGACTGAAAAAGTAGTTTTAAACTATTTTTATAGTATGTTAATGGAAGAAAAAAACGTAAGTGAAAAAGAACAAAAGAAAACAGATATTTATGCCATATTTGAATCTGAATTTGGTCGAACTATTTCTAGTATGGAATATGAAATTATAAATGCTTGGTTAGAAAAAGGTTTTTGTGAAGAATTAATTATTGGTGCTTTAAAAGAAGCAGTTTATAATGGTGTTAATAACCTACGATATATTGACAAAATTCTTTATGAGTGGAATAAAAAAGGCTTTAAAAAAATGGCTGACGTAAATAGTCATATAACTAAAAAAGAAGAGAAGAAAGATAATCATGAATTATTTGATTATAATTGGTTAGAAGATGAAGAGTGATATTTTAATTAATGGT
>CAPZYV010000037.1 GCA_948750805.1 uncultured Bacilli bacterium
TCAGTTAAAAACCCCACTTACAGCTTTAATGCTTACTAATGATATTCTAAAATCCAGTAATTTATCAGAAGAAGAATATCAAGAATTTTTAAATAAAGAAACTAGGGAATTAGAGCGAATGGAATGGCTTACTTCAACGCTGCTTAAATATAGTAAATTAGATAGTGGTTCTGTTAAACTAAAAAAAGAAAATATTAAAGTTTGTAACTTAATCGAAAGCGCCATAGAACCTTTAAGCATTTCTTTAGAATTAAAAAATATTGAATTAATAATTAAAGATTTAAACTTTAATTTAAATTGTGATATTAATTGGACCAAAGAAGCATTTACTAATATTATTAAAAATGCTATTGAACATTTAGATAATAAGGGAACGATTACAATTACAGGCGAAAATAATCCATTATATAAAGCTATAACTATTAAAGATAATGGTAAAGGCATTAAAGAAAGTGATATTAAAAATATTTTTAAAAGATTTTATAGTACTAATAGTTCTAAAAATAGTGTGGGAATCGGTCTTAATATGGCTAAACTTATTTTTGAAAAGCAAAATGGAAGTATTGAAGTTACAAGTGAAGTCGGTAAATATACAAGCTTTAAAATAATTTTTTATAAAAATATTATTTAGTCTAGATTTAAATTTAAATATATGTTAAAATGTTCCTTAATTTAGAACTTTTAAAGTTCAAATAAGGGGATTTTATGAAAATATTTATTAGTGAAGATTTTAGTTGTGATTTTAATTATCAATATGATTATATTAGAAATAATTTAGAGAGACATTTTATACTAACAGAAGATATAAGTGAAGCTGATATTGTAGTATTTGCAGGTACTTGCGCTTGTACGGAAAATAAAATTAATTATATTGGTAATTATATAAATAAGTGTATAAGTAAGATGAAAAAAGATGCTATATCAATACTTACAGGATGTTTTACACGACCTTTTAAAGATGAAGAATTTTCTCATAATATTAAATTGTGGATGGACAACAATATAGACTATATTATACCTCATAACGAGCCTAATCTAATATTACAAACAATTTCTGATATTTTTTCTGATAGGATTAGTGATGCTTTTGGAGCATGCTTTTATAGTAAAGAAGATGGTACAGTAGATTTTTATGTTGGTAATGGTTGTCTCAATAATTGTGCTTTTTGTAAAGTAACCTATCAAAGTTATCCTTTAAAAAGTCTTGATTTAGAATCAATTAAATATTTTATTGATTTCTTTAATGAAAATGAATTTAGAAAAGTAACACTAATAGCTACTAATTTGTCTCAATGTGGTTTAGATTTATATAATAAACCCATACTTCCAGAAATAATTGAACTGATAGAAAAACAGCCAAATATAAAACAATTAGATATATCTGGTTTAGCATTTAAAGATGCAATAAAATATCATTTAGAAGATGCTTTAGCTTTAAGTACAAAATTAAATACTGTTTTTGCAAGTTTAGAAACAGCTAGTAATAGACTTTTAGAAATGATTAAAAAAGGATATACAAAAGAAGAAGTTATTGATTTTATAAGATATATATCAAGATTTTATCCAAGAAATTTTGTTTTAACAATCATATCGGGATTACCAACAGAAACTATTGATGATATAAAAGAAACATTAAATATATTATCACAAATAAAACCGGACAAAGTTACAATTTGCGAGTACCAACATTCAAGATTCCTTCCGTTAGATGCGCTGCCTCAATTATCTAAACGTGAAAAAAGGCATCATACCAAAATATATAATGAGGTTTTAACTAGAAAAAGAATACCAACAAGTATTATAAAATAATAAAGAGGCAAATAATTATTTATATAAAGCTAATAATTGAATTAAATAATAAAAGTATTTATAGTATATAAGTTTTTCTTGCATTTTGTATTAAAAAGAGTATATAATATAACTAGAAAGAAAAAAACTTTCTGTAGGACATAAAAAAGAGATGCCTATTGGTGTTCTCTAGTCCAAATTGGGTTTAATGAACACCTTATCAAAACTGATATGGTGTTCTTTTGTTATCTGTCTTTCTTTGAAGGAAGAATAAGTACTAGTACAACTAGAATAACCAAATATTCCATCTTTCTCCTTAAACATACGGACATCACCTCCAGTCTATTTTAATTTAAAAAAAATTTAATGGACTTGAGGATAAACACCACTGGCATCTCTATATTAATTATAATATATAAAATAGGCTAAAGTCTATTAAAAATATAGGTAAATTTTTTCTTGAAATTTAGCTAAAAATATGGTATATAAATGACAAAATTGTAATTAAAATAGTCACTATTAAGTCACATTAAAATTATATAATTATATCAGAAAGGAAAATTTTTATGGAAATTTTAAAAGTTGAAAATTTATGTAAAACTTATAAAAGCGGCTCTATAGAGGTTAAAGCTTTAGATAATATAAGTTTTAGTGTCGAAAAGGGAGATTTTGTTGCTATTATTGGCGCTAGTGGTTCTGGTAAATCAACACTTCTTCATATTTTAGGAGGTGTAGATACCCCAACTAGTGGTAAAGTTTATTTAAATGGTAAAGATGTTTATAAATTGAATGAAAACAATTTAGCTATTTTTCGTCGTCGAGAAGTAGGTTTAATTTATCAATTTTATAATTTAATACCTATTTTAAATGTAAAAGAAAATATTACTTTGCCAGTACTTTTAGATGGAGCTAAACCTGATGATAAATATTTAAACGAATTAATAGAAACTTTAGGATTACAAAAAAGAATTAATCATTTACCTAATGAATTATCAGGAGGTCAACAGCAACGTGTTTCTATTGGGCGTGCTTTAATGAATCATCCAGCACTTCTTCTTGCTGACGAACCGACTGGTAACTTAGATTCCAAAGCAAGTTCTGAGATTATAGAATTATTAAAAATATCAAACGAAAAATTTGGCCAAACTATTATTATGATTACACATGATAAAAGTTTAGCTTTAAATGCTAAGCGAATTATAACAATTGAAGATGGTAAGATAATTAGTGATGAACGGAGTAGTGAGCGTTCGTGAACATTTTAAATAAACTAACTTTAAAGCATCTTAAAATGAATAAAAAAAGAACCTTAGTAACTATTATTGGTATTACTTTATCGACTGCTTTAATGGTAGGAATAGGTCTATTAGTTTCGAGTGTCCTTACAACCGAAAGATTAAACGCAGCCCAAAATTATGGTTCTTATCATGCAAAATTTACTTCTTTAAATGAAAAAGAAATGAGTACAATTGCTAAAAATATTAGTTTAGATAAATTTTATTATTATGCCCCTTTAGGGTTTGCTAAATTTGATAGTGGCAATTCTGCTAAACCCTATATGTATGTAGTGGAAGCTAATAATAAATTTTTTGATACAATAAATCTTCTTTCAGGTAGATTACCTGAAAATGATAATGAATTAGTAATTAGTGAAAATTTAATTAGCGATGGGAAACTTAAGAAGAAAATAGGAGATACACTAACTTTAGATATAGGTGTTAGGGTAGATGAAGAGGGCTCTGAATTAGAAATAACTAATAATTATGCGCTTCCTGGTTCTTGGAGTGAAAGCTCATATACTTATATGGAAGAAGAATTAAGAAATACTTTTACCAAAACTTATACGATTGTAGGTATTATAGAAAAAACTCCATATGAACATTTTAGTGATGCAGGATATATGGTTTTCTCTCTCAATAAAAATCCTAAAAATATTTATAATGCCTTTGTCGAATTTAAAAAACCTCATAAAACTTATGATTATTTACAGGATATTGTCACTTCTAATAATTTAAAAAATGATATTAATTATAGTGCCAATTCTAATCTTTTATATTATTATGGAGCAACTAAATATGCTAATATTAATGATACTTTAATGCCTTTAGTTATGATAGCTCTAACTGTAATATCCGTTGGTTGTATAATAGTCATTTATAACTCATTTGCGATTTCTACAATGGAACGAAAAAAAAGTTTTGGTCTTTATGCTTCTATAGGTGCTACTAATAAACAAATAAAATCCTCAGTATTCTTCGAAGCATTTATTGTAGGTATTATAGGAATAGGTTTAGGAGTACTAGGTGCTTTTCTTGGAATATATATCGTTCTAGAAATAATAAATAATCTTTTAAAAGAGGCCTTTAATTATCCATTTATATTTAGTGTTGATACTCTATACTTAGCTATTCCTCTAATATTTATGGTTTTAGTAATATTTGTTAGTGCTTATTTACCAGCTAAAAAAAGTAGTAAAGTAAGTCCTATAGAAGCAATTAGAGGCAATAATGATATTAAAATATCTAGGAAAGAAGTTAAAACTCCAAAATGGATAAAAAAACTATTTGGTATTGAAGGAGATATCGCTTACAAAAATATTAAAAGAAATAAGAAAAAATATCGTATTACCATTATATCTTTATTTATTAGTATAGTAATGTTTAATACTTTTACATCTTATTTAAATTATATTGTTAAATCAACAGATACTTTTGATTATTATGATTATGATATGAGTATAGATTTAAATGGGTCTTTAGAAGAAGTTAAAAATGATATAATTAATATTAAAGAAAAATATGATATTAAAGATTCTTTAATAATAGTTGATAGATTTTCGCTTACACCCCTTAATTTAACAAGAGATGATTTTACTAAAAAATATTTGGAATATTATGATGATAATTATACTTCATCTATTGAAGAGATTACTAAAAAGCGAGGATTTGAAGTATTAGTTATTGCCGATGAAGATTTTCAAAAATTAACAAATAAAGAAGCTATAATTTTAAATGATAAATATTTTACTTCTTACAATGAAGATACAAGAAAAACTACGGAATTAAATTTATTTAGTAAAGATAATTATAATATTGAATTTCTCCATGAAACAAAAAATCTCAATTTTAGTTTAAATGCTACTATCATTAATAATATTTGGGGCTTAAAATATTTAAAATATGAAATTATGCCAACCATATTAATAAGTGAATCTACATATCATGAAAAAATTGGTTATGATGATGATATTGATGCTAGTTTTATTATGAATACTGATGATTACAATGAGATTTCTAAAGATATTGATAATAAAAAAATTAACTTTACTTCAAATATCTATTATTCTAGTCCTAAAATCGCGATGGCTAATGCTAAAAATCTCGTAATAACTATCAAATTATTATTTTATGGCTTTATTGCATTAGTTACTTTAATTGGAGTTACAAGTGTTATAAATACAATTAATACTAATATTAATTTACGAAGAAAAGAATTTGCAATGTTAAGAAGTATAGGACTTACACCTCATGGTTTTAATAAATTATTATTCTTTGAAAGTTTATTCTTTGGTCTTAAATCTTTAATGTATGGAATTCCAGTATCTCTAGCCATTAATTACTTAATTTCTTTAAGCATTGGTAACATGTTTGAAATGAATATGATAATTAATTGGAGTTCTTTATTGATAAGTATAATTGCTGTTTTCTTAATAGTTATTTTAACAATGAACTATGCCTCTAAAAAAATAAAGAAAGAAAATATTTTAGAAGCTTTAAGAGAAGAAAATATATAAGCTTAGTAAAAAATACTAAGCTTATTTTAATTTTTTATAAGAACTTTAATTGTATATATTTTGCCATTATGTTAAAATATTGGGCAAAGAGGTGGATTATATGAGTTTAAATCCAGTTGCTAAAACAAAAGTTATGCTTATTTAAATAAAACTCCAATTGAAGATTTATGTTATGATTATATGGTAGAATTTTTAGGAAAAGGAAGTTATAAAGTTGAAGATTTTATAGACTATTTTATTTCTTCAATAAAACAAAATTTAACTAAAGATAAATTACCTATAAAAATAACGAAAAAAATGGTAGTATCAATAATATCAATGATAGATTGGTATTTAGAAAAAACTAAGACTGTAAACCCTGATTTTGAAAACAGAATTAATGAAATATATTTAAGTTACCAAAATTATTTAAATAAAAACCCTGATTTAGAAGATAAAGAACTTACGGAATTTATAGAGGAATTAGTTATAAAAGCTAGTTTATTAAAAATAGATAAATTAGAAAATCCTGATAAAAGTGACAATGAAATAGAAAAACTGACAGCAAGACTAACAGAATTAGAACAAACTATTGCTGATAATAATAGAAAACTAGAAACCCTAACTTCACTCAAAGATGATTTACAACTTAAAAATAGTACTAAGAATTTTAAAATTGCAGAGTTAGAAAAGGAATTAAAACGTTTAGAAAAAGAACTTAACGAATTACGAGAAGCATTAGAAAAATGTAATTATAAAAATATAGATTTAACTAAAAAATATAATCGAGTTAATAAACAATTAGCTACTTTAAAAGCTAGAACTAGTATAGTGAGACAAGAAAATGCTCATTTAATTAGAAAAACTGATGCTTTAACAGGAGAGTTAGAAAGAGCGAATTTTAAAATAGCTATGCTTCAAAATGAATTATCGCGTTTGAAAAAAATAGATGCAAAGCAGAAACTAAGCGATGCTCAAAATACAGAAATTGAAGAAATTATTTTATCATATTTATGTAGACAGTCTTATAGTGCAAATACTCTTATAAAGGCTATTTTAAAAAAAGGTTATGATATAACTGGTGAAGAATTATTTTTTCATATTAAAAGATTAAGACAAAAATATCATATTGAAACAGCTAACATAGAGTTTGGAGAACCTAAATATAGATTAGCTAAACCACCTTTTTCTATTGGAGAAGAACATACTATTATTTTACCTCATAATACTTCTTACGTTGATGTATTATTTACAGCCGATTATCATATTTGTGATTTAACAAATCGCTTTTTAGATAATTATAATATGATGTTAGAATACGCTGATAGTAATAATATTTATATAATTTTTAATTTAGGAGATTTTTATGATTTTAATAATGGAATGGGATATACAAGAAGTATTGATGCTTTGAAATTTATGCAAGAAAAACATATGCAGGCTATGAGTGATTTACCTAAGTCACCAATACTTCAAGCCATTACAGGTGGCAATCACGATGAAAGTGTAGCTTATTTAGGAGAAGATTATTTAACTGATTTTGTACAAAATAGAAGCGACTTTATTTCTCTTGGCTATAGATATAGTAAAGTAATATTAGAAAAATCTAGTCTAAGTCAGATTAGATTATTATTAGCTCATCCTTGTAGTTCTATTTCAAAAAAGTTTACTAGAATTTATGGTTTAGAATTTAGTGATTATGATTATAGCTATTTAGGTCATTCGCATACTACAAAAATATATCCAGAAAGCAAATATGCTAAAGTGCCATCATTAATAAAAGATGATAATGATGCGGCAGGATTTTTACATGTTCGTTTTTATTTTGATAGTAAAGGTTTAGATAATATGGAAGTAAAACCACTAACCTTAGAACGAAAAATAGTTAAAGGAACAACAATACATTATTCTAGTAGATAAGAAACAAGAGTTAAAGAGGTAGTTATTTTATAAAAAAGCTTTGACAATTATTCTATTTATGTTATAATTAATTTACAGATTTAAGTGGGCAGAAATTCCCACTTTTATTATTATAATAAATGAGGTGAGTTATGAAAGGTACTTTAGAAAATTTAGAAGTCAAAATTAAAGAAGCATTAGAACCAAAAGAAATAATTGTTGATGAAATAACATATGAAAAAAATAGTGGTAACTATAATGTTTTAGCAGTTGTATTAGACAAAGTTGGGGGTATTGACTTAGATACGATAGTGGAAGCGACTAATATTATTAATCCGATTGTAGATGCTAATGATTTTACAGATGATTCATACATATTAGATGTTGTATCCAAAGAAAGAGGTGTAAGTGATGAAAAAGAAAATTAAAGAAGAAAATAATACAGGTATGAATAGTGAAGAATTTATTAAAGCTGTAAAAAATATTGTTAAAGAAAAAGGAATAAGTGAAGATATTGTATTTGAAGGTATGGAACAAGCCTTATCTACAGCTTATAAAAAGAATTTTGATTCTAAAACTAATGTTAGAGTTGACATTAACCGTGAAACTGGAGAAATAAGAGTATTTAGTTACTTAGTAGTTGTTGAAGATGTTGATTTTGGTAGTGAGGAAACTGATGAAGAAGGAAATATTGTTAAAATACCACCAGAGATTAATATTGATGCTCAAATCATTTTAGAACAAGCTGAAGAAATGGTTCCTGGTATTAAAGTTGGTGAGACTATTGAATATGAAGTAACTCCTAAAGATTTTGGTCGTGTTGCAGCTTCAACTGCTAAACAAGTGTTAACCCAAAAAATTAGAGAAGCTGAAAAAAATAGTATTATTGAAGAATTTCAAGATAAACAGGATGAAATGTTACTTGGATTAGTTGCTATGGAAGATGCTCGTAACTATTATATTGATTTTGGTCGTACAAGAGGAATTTTACCTAAAAGTGAAATTATTCCCGGTGAGACGATTAAAATGGGTTCAAATATTAGGGTTTATGTTACGAAAATTGAAAATAATACTAAAGGACCTTTAATTCTTTTATCAAGAAAACATTATGGCTTTGTAAAAAGATTATTTGAACTCGAAATACCAGAATTCCAAGATGGTACTTTAGTTATGTACTCTTGTGTTCGTGAAGCAGGATTACGTAGTAAAATAGCCGTATCTTCAACTAATGAACGAATTGATGCGATTGGAACTTGTATTGGTGAAAGAGGTTCCCGTATAGCTAGTATTTTAAAAGAACTTAATGGCGAAAAAGTAGATGTAGTTCTTTATAGTGATGATGCCGCAGAATTTATTAAAAATGCTTTAAGTCCAGCTA
>CAPZYV010000038.1 GCA_948750805.1 uncultured Bacilli bacterium
TATTTTAATTCTTATTCAATATATAATTAATGATAATAGCTTATTGCATGCATTAAGTTTAAGCATATTCTATTTTTTTATTATTTATGGTATACTTTTTATTCCATTTTATTTGCTTAATACATTTACTGCTTTCAAAAATATTAGTAACCTTGTTCAAAAGATAAATTATAAGAATATTAAAGAACAAAATTTAGTTAAAACCAAAAAAGGGATTGAAGAGATACATAAACTTTATGCCTTTAAAGCTTTCATTAGAGACTTTGGAAATTTTGCTTCTAAGAAACCAGAAGAAATAATTCTTTGGGAAAGATATTTATCATATGCTCAAGTCTTTAATTTAAACAAAGAAATTATGAAAAGTGGTTATAAAGAATTAATAGAAAATTCTGCTTTTCAAATTGATAATATAAATAATATAACTTTATATAATATTGAAATAATTAACAATTAAAATTATATTGAAAATAAATAGACTAAGAAAGTTAAAAATTATTTGTGAAGCTTAGTCTTTTTTTATTCAAAAATTTTTTTATTCATGTTATAATTTTAATGGTGATTAAGATGAAAATATGTGATGGAAATAAAGCATGTAGTGATATAGCATATTATTTTAGTGAGATAAGTTCTATATATCCTATAACTCCATCTAGTCCTATGGCATCTAATATAGACTCTTTAAGTAAAAAGAAATTAAATTTAAATGGAGATAACGTTAAGCTTGTTGAAATGCAAAGTGAAGCAGGTGCTGCAGGAGCTTTTCATGGTGCTTTAATAAGTGGCAGTCTTGCTTCAACTTTTACTGCTAGTCAAGGTTTACTTTTAATGATACCAAACATGTATAAAATAGCAGGGGAAATGTTACCAGGTGTTATTCATGTTGCTGCAAGAACTATTGCTACTAATGCCCTATCAATATTTGGTGACCATAGTGATATTTATGCAACAAGAGCAACAGGTTTTGCAATTCTTGCTTCTAGCAATGTTTATGATGCTCAAAATTTAGCCGCCGTAGCGCATCTTTCTGCAATTAAAGGAAGTATTCCATTTTTACATTTTTTTGATGGGTTTCGTACTTCTCATGAAATAAGTAGTATCAAAGAATTAGACCCTGAAAAATTAAAAGATATTATTCCTTGGCAAGAAATAAATAACTTTAAAGCTAAAGCTCTAAATCTTGATAGTGACATTGAAAAAGGTCTGGCTATGAACGAAGATATTTTCTTCCAAACTCAAGAAGCTCGTAATCCCAATTATAATAATCTTCCTGATATAGTTAATAACTATATGAATGAAATTAATAAAATAATGGGAACTACTTATAAACCATTTACTTATTATGGTGCCAGCGATGCTGAAAATATAATTATTGCAATGGGAAGCATAACTGATACTATAAAGTTAGTTGTTGATAAAGAATTGAAAGAGAATAAAAAAATAGGAGTTGTAACAGTCCATTTATATCGTCCCTTTAGTTCTAAATATTTATTAGAAGTAATTCCTAAAACGGTAAAAAATATTGCTGTTTTAGACCGTACTAAAGAAGCAGGTTCTAGTGGAGAACCATTATATTTAGATGTAGTAAATGCCCTTAAAGACACGCAGATTAAAGTAGTTGGGGGAAGATTTGGTCTTTCTAGTAAAAACACAACTCCTGCTGATATTAAAAGTGTCTATAATATGCTTGAGCAAAATCTAAAAAATAATTTTACGATAGGCATAATAGATGATGTTACAAATACAAATTTAGTACCTGTTAATTATGAAATTGATTTAAATGCTGATGAATTTTTAATATATGGTTTTGGTTCTGATGGCTGTGTAAGTGCTTCCAAAGATATTTTAAAAATATTAGGAAAAAAAGATTATCATGTTAATGGATACTTCTCATATGATTCTAAAAAGAGTGGAGGAGTAACAGTCAGTAATTTAAGAATTAGTAAGCTTCCAATTAATGCTCCTTTTTATGTAACCAAACCAAGTTTAATTGTTGTTACTAAAGATGAATACTTTAAAAAGTTTAATATATTAAATAATATTAAAGAAAATGGTACTTTAATTATTAATAGTACTAAAAGTGAAACAGAAATAAATGAGTTTTTACAAGATAAAGATAAACTAATCTTAAATGAAAGAAATATTAATGTTTATTTAATTGATGCTGGTAATATTGCAAGTGCTGCTGGGATTAAAGGTAAAATTAGTAAAATAATAGAGATGCTAATTTTAGATAAATTAAATGTTGAAAATGCCTTTTTACTATTAAGTGAAAGTATTAGAGAATCATTTAAAACCAAAGGTGAAAATATCATTAATAGCAATATAAAAGCTATAACTGAAGCTAAAAATAATTTAAAGAAAATAAACATTGATAAAATAGTTAATCAAATAACTCCTGATAAATTAGATGTTATTAGTAAAATAAATAGTCGTGAAGGAGATTCTTTAACTGTTAGTGAAGTAAGCGCCTTTAAAGAAGGGACTTTTCCAAATGGATTAAGTAAATATGAAAAAAGACATACTAATACTGTAGCTCCTAAATGGATACCTGAAAATTGTATTGAATGTGGTAGATGTAGTTTTGTTTGCCCTCATGCTGTAATTCGTTCTTTTATAACTAAAGAAGACCAAGGAATCCCGTATCTTCCTAATAAAGAATATAATTATAATATTTTAGTAAGTGAAGTAGATTGTACTGAGTGTGGTTTATGCATAAATGAATGTCCTGGTAAAAATGGAAAAAAAGCCTTAGAATTTGGTAGTATTTCTTTAGAAAAACAACAAACAGCTAACAAATACTTTAATAATTATAATAATCCAGAAATATTTAATAAATTTACAGTACCTGGATGTAGTTTATTAAAACCTAAATTTGAATTTAGTGGAGCTTGTGCTGGATGTGGCGAAACACCATATATTAATCTAATTACTAGGCTTTTTGGTGATGAGTTAGTTATTGCTAATGCAACAGGATGTTCTAGTATATATGGTGGTTCAGCACCTTCTACTCCATATAGTATTCCATGGGCTAATAGTTTATTTGAAGATAATGCTGAATTTGCTTTAGGAATGCATATATCATATGAATCTAAACGAAATTTAGTGAAAAAAATTATGGAATCTGAAATAGATAATGTAAATGATAAAGTAAAAGAACAATTTAACTTATATATAAATAACATGAATGATTATAAAATTACTAACGAAGTAAAACAAAATTTAATTCAAGAAAATATTCCTGAGAAGTTAAAAAGTTTACTTAACTATATTCCATATCGTACTGTTTTAGCTATTGGTGGTGACGGTTGGGCATACGATATTGGATTTGGAGGATTAGACCATGTTTTATCTACAAATGAAAATATAAAAGTTTTAGTTCTTGATACTGAAGTTTATTCTAATACAGGTGGCCAATCAAGTAAATCAAGTAAATTAGGTCAAGTATCTGAATTTGCTGATTTTGGTAAAAAAACTACTAAAAAGGATTTATTTAGAATAGCAATGTCTTATCCCAATTGTTATGTAGCAAGTATTTCATTAGGTGCAAATATGATGCATGCTATTAAAGTTATGAAAGAAGCTATGGAACATAATGGACCATCACTTATTATTGCATATTCTCCTTGTATTGAACATGGTATAAAAACTGGCATGTCTCACTCTATTGAAGAAGAAAAATTAGCAAGTGAAGTTGGATACACATTATTAATGAGATATAATCCAACTGAAGAAAAATTATATTTAGATAATAAAGAACCAAACTTTGATAATTATGAGAAATTCTTAGATAACGAAGTAAGATATAATGCTTTAAAGATTAAAGATAAAGATTTAGCTGAATATTTACTTACTAAACAAATTGAATATGCCAAAAAGCGTTATAATTACTATAAAAAATTAAGTACAGAATAATATATATTAGAGTTAATCTAATTTTATGAGCATACTCTTTGTCTCCGTATTACTTCAACTGCTCACTTGCTAACGTGTTCGGCGTGAATACTACTGGCAACCTAACAACTGGAACCTGAACAACACGATTGGTGTGCGCCCAAAATCCATTTAGAACTCAAATACTTTAGTTAAGGCAAAGTATAGCAGAATTTGGATACAAGATGAGTCCTTGGGAAGCCTAAATAAATGATACCGATGTTTTATGTCAAGTATATGAAACTATTACGGTATTTTTTTCAAAAAAATGCATTATCAAGCAATTCTTCCTAATAAATAAATTAAAGATATATTTATGGTTATTAGCCTATTTTAAGTATTTATACAATTAAACAGATATATTGACTTTAAACTTGTCTGGATGTAAAATGTTATTAATAATTAAGTGAGAATTTTTTAATATAAGTAATAGAAAGAGGGAGCGCATGGAGTTTGAAGTAATAAGAAAAAGCCATAAAAAAGAAATAATTATAGGCGCTATAATATTTATAATACTGGCAATAGTATTAATAGTAAAATTTACATTTGCAAAATATAATCTAGTAAAAAGTATTAAAATAGCTGAAGGAACAATAAACTATAAAGTACCAGATTTTAAAATAATGGCTATGTATAAAAATGATGGAAGTGGCTATACAGAAATAGATACGATGCCTGAGACTGGCTATGCGATAAATGAGAGTAAAAGTTATTGTGAACTAAATGGAAATAAAGATAGTAATGTGCGAGTTTATTCTGATGAAGAGTTACATCATATAATTTCAAATATTACCAAAGGAAGTAAATGTTATCTATATTTTGATAATTATAGAAAAGTAAATACAAGTATAGGAGAAATAACAGTAAAACTAGCAACACCAGATTTTAGTAAAACAAGTTGTACAAGTGGATGTGAAGAAACAACAGTTGGAATCTATCAAGCCAAAGATGATGATGGAATGTCTTATTACTACCGAGGAGATGTAGAAAACAACTATGTAAAGTTTGCAAATAAATGGTGGAGAATAGTAAGAATCAATGGTGATGGAAGTATAAGATTAATCTATGATGGAACAAGTGCTCATCAAAATGGAACATCAACACTAGATAGCATAGCAATAACAGAACAAGCATTTAATATAAGTTATAATAATAATGCCTATGTCGGATTCCAATATACAGTAGGAACATTAAAAGGACTAGAGACAAAATCCTTTGCATTAGACCAACTAGAAAAATGGTATACAAGTAATTTATCAAGCTATGTAAGTAAGATAGATACCAATGCCGGATTCTGTGGTGACAGAACACCAAGTACAAGTGATACAGCAAGTAATAATTCTGGAGGAATAGGAACAACTGTAACATACTATGGAGCATATATAAGATTAGCAAATAGTACAAAATCACCAGTGCTAACATGTGGAAATACAATTGATTTATATACAACAAGTTCATCCACAAAAGGAAATAGAAGTTTAACATATCCAATCGGATTAATAACTGCTGATGAAGTTTATATGGCTGGTGGAGTATGGAGAACAACTAATCAAAGTTATTACTTATATAATGGTCAATATTATTGGACTTTGTCTCCGTGTAACTTTAACGACTCGCTTGCTCTAGTATTCTCTGTGAATACTGTGGGTCAACTCAGTGCTTTCTATGTGAGACACATGAATGGCGCACGTCCAGTTATAAACCTCCGTTCTGATGTTAAATTTACCTTCACAGGAACAGGAGAAAAAGGAACTATCACAAATCCATATATTGTAGCATAAAAAAAAAGTCATTATTTAGACTTTTTTTTTAAATACAAATATTTTACTTAAAACATAATTAGCAATTGTTACAATTACTTGAGATACTAATTTACCTATTTTATCATTTAAATGTAAAACACTAACTATAATAAACATAGTAAACATATCCATAAGTAAGCTAAGTATTCTTGAACCTACAAAGGTAGAAGCTTCTTTAATTACATTTTTTTCTTTACTTTTAAATACAAATATTCTGTTTGTAAAATAAGCAAAAGTAACCGCAAATATCCAAGAAATTATATTAGCAATTTGTAGTTCAATTTTATTTTGAGGATTCAAAAAAGTTGAAGTACAAACAAAGTAAGTTGCTAAACTAACCACAGTTGTTAATAATCCCACAATCAAATAATTAATAATTTCTTCATATTTATGATAAATGTTTAAAATTTTTTTCAAAAGAACAATCCTCCTAAAAATAATTATACAAAAAATTATTAAAAATGAAAATAACTTCTTTATTATTTTTGTAAATTGTTATAATATATTAATAGTATTTTTTATAAAAGGAAGTTGAAGTAATTATTATGACTAATACAAAACAAAGCAATCAAAAAAGCACTATTAAAAAAACAAATAAAAGCAATCAAAACACAAAAAGAAAAACATCTCAAAATAGTAAGAATAGTAGTTTAAAGAATACTAAAAGCAGCACAAAAGCTTCATCAGCTACCAAAAAAGCTTTATCTAAAAATGATATAAAAAAAGATAAAAAAATAAATAATAATCCTACTGAAAATAAAAGTAGAAGTAAAAAATTATCCAAAACCAATAATGAAGATATTTCTAAAATTAAGAATTCTAAAAAGAAAAATAGTTCAAAAATAACTGAAGAAGTAAAACCAATATCTAATGTGGTTACTACTCAGCTTAAAGAAAAGAATAATAAAAAATTCAATATAATTTATTTTTATCTGTTTTTAATATTATACTTAGAATTTATTACTAAGTTTATAGCTTTTAAAACTACTGACGGTATCATATTAACATTTATATTTAGTTTACCAATAATCATAATTTTATTTATATTAACTAATATTTTTAAAAATAAAGGTAATCTTATAATTAGTTTTATAATCACTATCTTATTTTCATTTTATTATGGATTTATGGGTATTTTCTATAAATTATTTAGCAATGTTTTTTCTTTAAATACGATTGGTTTAGCATCAGATATCGGCGAATTTACTAATATGATTTATGACATTGTAATAAAAAATATTTTTCTAATCTTACTATACTTAATACCTTTAATTATTTTAATAATATTTAAAAGTAGATTTAAATATGAAAGAGTAAAGCTAAAATATATTCTGTTAAGTTTTATAATATGTCTTTTACTATGGGGTATATCTTTATTAGCTCTTTTACCGAACAAAACCAAAGTTTATTCAGCTTATAATTTATATTATAATATAAATAGTGAAATAAAAAGTGCCTCTAAATTTGGTATAGCAACATTTACTAGAATAGATATAAAAAGAATAATATTCGGTTTTGATGAAGAAATAAATATAAAGCCTTCAAATCCTAGTCCTAAAGAAGAACCTAAGCCTGAATTAAGTTATAATAAAATTGAAATAAATTTTGATGATTTAATAAATTCTGAAAAAAATAGTTCTATTAAAAATATTTTAAGTTATTTTAAAAATAGTAATCCAACTAATCAAAATGCTTATACTGGCAAATTTAAAGGCAAAAACTTAATATTTATTCTTGCTGAAGGATTTAACATGATAGCAGTAGATAAAGAGCTTACTCCAACACTATATAAATTAACTCATGAAGGTTTTGTATTTAATAACTTTTATTCACCAGTATTTTTAAGTACAACAGGTGGCGAATTTCAAGCGACTACTGGACTTATTCCGACTCAAACAATATTATATAATTGGAAAAAATATCAGCCAAATATTAAGTACGCTATTGGGAATTCATTTAATAACATTGGTTACCACGTATCAAGCTATCACGATTGGACTTACACTTACTATGCACGTAATAAAACTATGCCAACATTAGGATTTGATGAATATATGGGATGTGGTAATGGTATCGAAAAACTTATGAATTGTAGATGGCTTCCTAGTGATATTGATATGATGAATGTAACATTCCCAATGTATAAAAACTATGATTTATTTGCTACTTATTATGTATCAGTATCTGGCCATGCTCCCTATGCTTATAAATCAACAGGTAATTCTATAGCTTTAAAAAATACGGAATTAGTTAAAGATTTACCTTACTCTAATAATGTAAAAGCTTATTTAGCTACTCAAATCGAATTTGATAGAGCTTTAGAAACACTAATTAACTCCTTAAAAGCAGAAGGAATATTAGATAATACCGTAATATCTTTTGTAGGCGACCATTATCCTTATACCTTAACGATAGATGAAGTAAATGAACTAAGTGAATATAAAAGAGATGAAATAGTTGAAGTAAATCGTAGTAATTTTGTAATTTGGAATAGCGAAATGAAAGAAAGTATAAATATTGATAAAGTTGGTAGTCAAATAGATATTCTTCCAACCCTATTAAATTTATTTGGTATCGAATATGATTCAAGACTAATTATTGGAAAAGATATTTTAAGTGATTTTCCAGGTCTAGCCATATTTTCCAACCGTAGCTGGGTATCAGATTATGGAACTTATAAAAATGGTCATTTTACTAAAAAAGAAAATAAAGATTTAGATAATGTTGATGAATATATTAATCAAATGAATAATGAAGTTAACAATCGTTTTATTATTAGTAATGGCATTATCAAGTATGATATGTATGATTATATTTTTAAATAAAATGGTAAAAAGAGGGTAAATAAATATTTATAAATATAATAAACTATAAATATGTACACAGGTATTACTTGTACATATTTATTTTTTGATATCAATCTAATATTATATGTATTAACGATATTGAAAAGTAATATCTAAAAAGGAAGCGTTTAACTTCCTTTTTTGATTATAATTTTACTAATTCTTTTATCTCTTTAGTTTTAATTTTATTT
>CAPZYV010000039.1 GCA_948750805.1 uncultured Bacilli bacterium
AAGAGAAGTAAAAACTGTAAGTGAAGAAGCTTATTTCTTTAAATTATCTAAATATCAAGATAAATTAGTTAAATTTTACGAAGAACATCCCAACTTTATTTTACCATTATCTAGAAAAAATGAAATGCTAAATAATTTTATTAAACCAGGTCTTGAGGACTTATGTGTATCTCGTACTAGTTTTAAATGGGGAATACCTGTAGATTTTGACCCTAATCATGTTGTATATGTTTGGGTAGATGCTTTAACAAATTATATAACTAGTTTAGGATACCCTAATGAAACAAACGAATTATTTAAAAAATATTGGCCAGCAGACTTACATATTGTAGGCAAAGAAATAGTAAGATTCCACACAATCATTTGGCCATGTCTTTTAATGGCTCTTAATTTACCACTTCCTAATCAAGTATTTGGTCATGGTTGGCTAAAAATTGATGGTGGTAAAATTTCTAAAAGCTTAGGAAATTATAAAGACCCTCGAGTATATATAAATGCATATGGTGTAGATGCCGTAAGATATTATGCACTTCGTGAAGTTCCGTTTGGAAGCGATGGTAACTTCTCAGAAGAAGCCTTAGTATCACGCACCAATGCTGATTTAGTAAACACTTTAGGAAATCTTGTAAATAGAACTATAAGTATGTCTCACAAATACTTTGAAGGAATCGTAACCAATCCTGGAATAATTGAAGAAATAGATAAAGATTTAATTAATAATATTTTAGATTTAAAAGCAATTGTTGAAGAAAAAATGAACGAATTAAAAGTTAATGAAGCAATAGAAAGTATCATGGACGTATTAAGAAAATGCAATAAATATATTGACGACACAACTCCATGGGCTCTTGCTAAAGATGAAACAAAAAAAGAACGTTTGCAAACTATTCTTTATAATCTTTTAGAAGGAATTCGCATTTGTACAATTCTCTTAACTCCATTTATTCCAACTACTAGTGAAAAAATACTAACGAATTTAAATACTAAAGAAACATCTTATGAATCTATAAAAACATTTGGTTTATTAGAAGAAGGTCTTAAACTAAATAATCCCGAAATTATATATAGCCGTATTGAAACTAAATAAAGGCAATAAAAAAACAAGAATCATAAAGGAATTAATTCTTGTTTTTTAAATGTTATTTTCTTCCTTCACCAGATTGTAGGATATTTTCTAAATACTGTATTTCTGTTTCCTTCGCATCAATCATTGGTCTATTAGTAGGATTTACCTGAAAATATTGAAGTGCATTTTTAGCATCTAAAAGTTGTTTTCGGATAGTATCCATGAAAGAAAATTTTTTATCTTTTAATGCCAAATAATCTTGCATCATAGCAGTTCTAACATCATCGCTAACTTCTTGAGTATTTAAAGCTTCTTCAAAACTCCAATTCAAAAGAACAAAAATATTTGGCGTTTTCGGAAAAAAACCTAACTCTTGTAGAACATCTTCAGCTATATTAAAACCTACAACATCTACATAAATAGTTGCAGCTACATAATTCAAATTATTTGGACATAATAAATATCCCATAAACTGCTCTAATATTTCTTTTTGCTTATCCTTATCTTTAATATGAATACGATTTATAATAATATAAGTCTTGTCTAGAGGACAATAAATTTCTGCATCTAATAACATATTTCCTTTGTCATCATAAGCATTAACAACTTCAAAATCATCAGAGTCAAAATCACCAGTCCTAATTTTCATACTCTTTTTATTAAAATTATTTAATTTTCGTTCTCTATTTTCGTTAAAAGCTACAACCATAAATTTTCTCCCTTAAATTTATAATTATTATACAAAAAAACTCAAATTGTCAAATTTTTGCATTTTATAGTTTACTTTTTCTGTTCTTAAAAAGTCAGTTTTTCTACTCTATTTTTCATTATAATGATAATGGTGGTATATATGAAAAAGATAAATTATTTAAAATGGCTATTAAAATACTCTAAAAAATCAAAAAAAGATTTATTTTTATATTGTTTAATGGGCTTACTAATGGTAGTAGTATGGATTACTATTCCAATATATATGGCTAAATTAACATTAAATTTAACTAATGGTTCATGGCATGATTTATATTATATTTCATTTTTCATTTTTGGTCTTCATTTCTTTTTTAATATTCTAAAAGTTCTCATAAGTAACTTTGCCTTAAAATTTATTACGGAAACTTATCGTAATCTTCATTTAGATATTTCCGAAAAGTTTATGAATACTAGTTTAAAAGATATAACTAAAAAAAGTAGTGGCTATTATATCAACCGCTTAACAGACGACACTTTAGATGTATCTGACTTTTTTATAAATGTCACAGATGATATCATTGATATCCTAATAAATATCGGTTCAATTATAACTATTTTTGTTCTAAATAAATATATTTTTATTTATTATTTATATTTTATAATTTTACTATATTTAATAAAAAGAGCCAAGACAAATCATAAGATAAAATTTGAACATAAGAAAAAAGAAGCAGTAGAATCTTTAATGACTAGTAATATTGAAATGATTCGTGGCATTGAAGAAATAAAACTATTAAACATTAAACAAAAATTTTTAAAAATCTTAAATACCAAAATAAGAAAGTTTAGCACATCTTTAATCAAATTAGATAATGTAGAACGATTTTATGATTTTATCTATAATAGTACCATTAATCTTTTTCGTTTATTATTAATTGCCTTATGTATTTTTTTAATTAACAAAAATTTACTTACTATTGCTATTGCCTTAATTGCCATAAATTACGAATCAAATGTTTTTGATTTATTAACATTTACAGAATCAATTATTCATAATATTAAAAAGTTTAAACTATGTGCTGACAGAATAATGGAAATAACTGATTATCAAAATAAGTCGCCAGAAGTATTTGGTAATAATACTCTTAAACAAAAAGCTATTACATGTAAATTACAAAATATAACTTTTGGCTATTATAAATCTAAATCTATTTTAGAAGAAATCAATATTACTATTGACCCCAAAACAACTATAGCAATTGTCGGTAAAAGTGGAGCTGGTAAAACAAGTATTTTAAATCTTTTGAATAAATTATTTATGCCAAATAAAGGCACAATTACTCTAAATGATATTAATATTAATGACTTAAATGAAAAAACTTTACGAAATACTATTTCTGTTGTAAACCAAAATCCCTATCTCTTTAATATGTCAATAAAAGAAAATTTAAAACTTGTAAAAGAGGATGCAACTGACGAAGAAATAAAAGAAGCTTGTATCCTAGCCCAAATTGACGATGATATTATGAATATGCCAAAGGGATACAATACCATAGTTGAAGAAAACGGCAAAAATTTAAGTGGTGGACAAAAACAAAGGCTTGCCATTGCCCGAGTTATATTAAAAAATACACCTATTATATTATTTGATGAAGCAACTAGTGCTTTAGATAATGAAACTGAAAAAAAATTAACCTTAGCTCTTAAAAAAATATCTGGTAAATATACTATCATAATGGTCGCACATCGTTTATCTACTATTGAAAGTTGTAATACAATTTATTTTTTAAAAAACAAAAAAATTCTTGCCTCAGGCACTCATCAAGAACTATTAAAAACTTGTAAATCATATCAAGACTTATATAAAAACAAACTATAATAGATGAATAAGACCTAAAATAAATAAAATAGCAACACCAATAATATTCGCATATATTCCTAATATTTTATTAGCTTGTTTGCCAACTATAATACCCATATAAGTAAAAATAAAACTACAAATAGAAAATATACTCATTGCTAAATAAATATTATTAGTAATGGCTTTAATTCCAATTCCTACTGAAAAACTATCAATACTTACTCCAAATGCAAATAAAAACATTCCCCATAAAGATAAATTAAACTTTTCTTCTTCATGTTTTAAAATATCAATAACCATTTGAATTGCAATAAATATTAAAATAATCCCTAAAAGAATATCACATTTAAGTTCAAAAGTTTTAATTAATTGTTCACCTAAAAACATTCCTAAGAGTGGTTGTAAAAAATGCATTATACCTACTATTAGAGCTAATCTAAATGCTTTTTTGGTAGTAGTATTAAACATACCAACGCCAAGAGATAAAGAGAAAGTGTCCATACTAAGAGCAATTCCAATTAGAATAATGCTAAAAAGTTCCTTCATTTAATACTCCTCCTAAAATAATGTATTTAGGAAGTTAAACTATTAGAACTTATCAAGTAACTTTTTTACATAAGACTTATACTCTATATCACTAATATCTTTTTTATCATTATCTAGAAGACACAAAGGAGGAAATAAAACGCACCAAAAATTATTACCCATACCTTCACCTAAAGTTATCACTAAAGATTCATAATCGCCAGCTTTATATAAAACTCCTTTATAATTTTTAGTTGGAAAATAATTTCTGCCATAATTTATATTATAAGGAGTATTATAACTTTTAACAATTTCCTCAATTTTATCCATATTGTTATTAATTAAATTTCTTACATCTGTAGTATTACTAGCACCATTTATTAATTTATAAACTTCAGTTTCTATTTTATCTTTAATAATTAATTTTTCTTGTTGGTCACTTAAAGTATTACTATTTGCTATAACTCTAAATCTAATTGCATTATTAGGAATTAGTATATCTTCTTCTTTATTAACAAATAAAAATATTAAACTAAATATAAAAAGTCCAATAATAATCTTTTTCACCATAATCACCTATATTTATATAGAATTTAAAATTAACTTTTTATTCAATAAATTTAATATCTTAAAAAAATATAATATGCTATAATGAGTATAGGAGGAAACTTTATGAAAAAATATATAGTAGCTAGTCTCTTTATTCTATCTTTAATTATAATAGTATTAATATCTTACAATTTATTTAAGCCAACATATTACAAAATATATTTAACTAACAATGAATCTTCAGATTTAAATATTAATTATAATGGATTAATTACCAAAGGATTTCAAAATGGTAGTCTAAGCATCACGATTGATTATTTATCACTAGATAATATTGACCATTATGCACTTTATGTGGATGGTGAAAAAGAACCTTTTTTAGGTTGGGGAAAAACTAAATCAATATCTATATATGATAAAAATTTAAATAAGGATTATTCTATAGTAAATATAATGCTTAAAAACAAAGAAAATTTATATATATATTTTTATGATAATATTGAAACTAACAATGTAATTGCTAAATATAAATTAAACATAGAAAAGATAAACTAAAAGTAAATAGTCGTAAATAAAAGATTGACAATAACTAATCTTTTAAGATATAGTATTCATGGGTTAAATTATTAAATTAATAGCACCAAAAAAAATATAAAACATAAAAAATAGTATAAGTACCAACTTATACTAAAATTTTTACTTAGAAGTAAGGGTGTGTTAAAATGAAACAAATGATAATTGAAGGAAATAATCTTCTTTCAGGTAATATTTATATAGGTGGAGCTAAAAACAGTGCTGTAGCGCTTATTCCGGCATCTATTCTTGCTTATGGCGTTTCAACAATTAAAAATGTTCCTAATATTTCTGACCGCGACGCTTTAATAGATATCTTAAAATTATTAAATTGCGAAACCAGATTAACTAAAAATGAATTAATCATAGATACAACTGATTTAAAAAATGTGAATATTGATTGTAGTTATTCTAGCAAACTAAGAGCTTCTTATTATTTCATGGGAGCTCTTCTTGGACGTGATAAATATGTCGAGATATGTCTTCCTGGAGGTTGTAATATTGGCTCAAGACCAATAGATATGCATTTAGAAGGATTTGAAGCATTAGGGGCAAAGATAACTACTCATGGAAATAAATATATTTTACAAGCCGATAAATTAAAAGGCGCAGATATTAATCTAAGATTTAAAAGTGTGGGAGCAACTATAAATATTATGCTAGCAAGCGTATTAGCCGAAGGAATAACTACCATTAGAAATGCTGCTGAAGAAATTGAAATTATAAATATTGCAGACTTTTTAAATAAAATGGGAGCTAAAATTAAAGGGGCAGGAACAAATACTATAACTATCGAAGGTGTAAAAGAATTAACCGGAGCTGAAATATCTGTTTTGCCAGACCGAATTGAAGCTGGAACTTATATTATCATGGGTGCACTATGCGGCCATAATTTATGTATTAAAGATATTAATCCAGAACATTTAGAAGCTCTTATTTCTAAATTAAGAGAAATAAATACTGATATTATAGTTAATAATGATAGTATTGTTATAAATAAAAGTCAAAACCTAACATCTACAAACATTAAAACTGAAGTTTATCCTGGAATTCCTACTGATATTGGTCAACCACTAAGTGTTTTATTAACTCAATGTCATGGAAATTCAGCATTAGAAGAAACAATATGGGAAAATAGAATGGGGCATGTACCTTCATTAAATAAAATGGGTGCAAATATTACAGTTGAAAATAATACAGCTAAAATAGAAGGACCTACTAAACTAATTGGAAGTGAGGTAATAGCAACAGACCTTAGAGGTGGTGCTTCTTTGGTTATTGCAGGTCTTATTGCAGATGGCACAACAATTATTAATGATGTTGAACATATCTTAAGAGGTTATGAAAACATTGTTAAAAAGTTATCAGATGTTGGTGCTAAAATCGAACTTAGAGAAATATAGTTTATTAGCTATATTTTTTTTTGAGGTGAAAACATGAAAAAGAAACTGATAATTATTGTCATTTTAGGTACTATTTTATCAGTTATAATATATTTATATACTAAAAATGATGAAATAACTATAACTGCTATTGGAGATGGCTTATCTAACGGAATGACACCTTATAATATTGAAGGATATAGCTTCAATGATTATTTAAAAGAAGATTATTTAACCGAACATAAATTAAAAAATTACATTTCCGAATTTGCCAGTAGTGGACTAACTGTTAAAGATTTAATATATAACATTAAAGAAAATAAAAAATTAATTATAAAAAACGAATCTATTGAAATCCAAAGAGCTATAAACGAAGCTGATATTTTAACTATTGCAATTGGGATGGATGAATTAACAAATTTAAAAATAACTGCCAGCATAAGAGAAGAATTTAAAGAAAATCTAGAAGAACTATTTAGTATGATAAAATTACTTAATCAAAATAAAGTAATTGTCTTAAGTTTATATAATACACCTTTTCAAGATATTTTAACTATAAACAAATTAAATGCTATTATAAGAGATGTAGCCCTATCAAACAATTTTATTTTTGTAGATATTGCTAGTATAACAAAAGAAAACTATTTTCTAAATAAAACTAGTTATTATTTAAATTATGAAGGACATAAAGCTATATATCAAGAAATAAAAAAAGTAATTTAAAACTTTTTACTTGTAAACTTTATGAAATGTGATATAATACTTAAGACAACTAATTACTATGTCAAAAAATTTGATATGGCGGGAGGAATAAAATGAAAAAAGGTATACATCCAGTTACTAAAGAAGCTACTATAACATGTGCATGCGGAGCTTCATTTAAAACTCATTCAACAAAAGAAAATTTTCAAGTTGAAGTTTGTAGTGAATGTCATCCATTCTATACAGGAGCTCAAGGAAAAGTAAAGAAAACTGGTAATATTGAAAAATTTAACCGTAAATATGGTTTAAATAATGAAACAAAATAGTGATTACGAAAGTAATTGCTTTTTTAAATTATTAAATAAAATGATATAATGTAAAGTAAGCCTCTAATTTATGAGGTTTTTTAAATCTTTTCTACTATGCCAATAATATAATTTTTATATTTTATAGATTTTATAAAAACATTTTTATCGTTAGAACAAATATTATTATTTATAAAACCTAATTCATTTTCTTTAATATTAGTCAAATCTTTAGCTAACATTTTAACATAAGCTTCTTTCAGAGTATAAATTCTAAAATAATGCTCCCATAATTTATTTTTATTATAAATAATATAATTCCTTTCTCTTTCGCTCGCAAATAATTTTATAGTTTTTAAATTAACTTCTTTTATTTTCTCAACATCAATCCCAATTTCCTTATTAGATAAAGCACAAACAACAAAGTTATCAGTATGACTTATACTAAAATATATATTTTTGTCTTTAATAAAAGGTTTACCTTTACTATTTTTTATAATTTCTATATTATTATAATCAATATTAAAAAATTGTTTTAAACCTTTAATTAATAAATATTCACCAACTATAGATTCTCTTTTTAATTCCTCATTAGCTAAACTTTTAATCTTTTCTTGTTTAAAAGATTTAATACTTTTAAAACATCTTTTTAGTTTTAAAT
>CAPZYV010000040.1 GCA_948750805.1 uncultured Bacilli bacterium
TAAAAAAAGTTAGTTTCCTAACTAGTTTTCTTCATTTTCAGTTTTGATTACTTCTACATTTTTATAGTAACCACATTTTGTACATGCACGATGAGGTCTTAAAGTTTCACCACATTTAGGGCATTTTGTTAACGCTCCAACCTCTTTTTTTAAGTGAGTACGACGCATTCTTTTTTTAGTCTTACTTGTTCTTCTAAAAGGAACTGCCATTTTTTCACTCCTTCCCTTCGTCCAAAAGCTCCGCAAGTCGCGCTAGTCTTGGGTCGATATTATCTTTATTATTTTCAACTTCACCTATGCTCCAACCATCACCACTAGCTTTATAATCATTGGTAGTAGTTAATCTCATAGGTACTTCCAGAACAATATTTTCCCACAAAATTGTCATAATATCAAGTATATTTTGTTCTTTTTCGTAATATTCGGCAAAATATTTGTCTTCTAAACTATATTCTTCGTTTATTTCAATATTCACAGGATATAAAATATGCTCTAAAGTTACACTATCTTTTAATGTTAACTCTCCAGTTATAGTTAAATTAAATTCTAAATTATCTAAGGTATTATAAAAAATTATTCCTTTAACATGCATATTTTGTAAATCAAGTATGTCTTTATTTTGATAAATATTTCGGTCTACTATAAAATCTTCATCAATATCTATTTTAGAGTTATTATATAATTTTTTTAAATCAATTTTCATCTATTTCACCACTTAGATTATATCAAAATTAAAAATACTAGACAAGTTATTTTAAAATTTTGTAAGTAATAGGAATAATATTATTAGAACTAACAAAACTAACTATAAACTTATCTTGTTCTTTTGATACAATTATGCCAATTGTATTATTATGAAATTCTCTTTTTAAATTATTATTAACTAAATTTATATAAAATTCAATTTGAGCTTTATCTTCCTTTTTTAAGGTTCTTAATTTTAATTCAACAACGATAAATGAATTTAAATTATAATTAAATAACAATATGTCTATATAATAATCTTTATTATCATATTTAATTTTATATTCTTTGCCAACAAAAGTATATCCTTCACCTAACTCTTCAAAAAACCTTTTTAGCTCAGCTAATATTTTTATTTGTAAATCTTTTTCTTTTAATATTTTATCATCATTATTCAGTTTTATTATAATAGGATTTTTAATATACTCACAAATATTATATTCTTTTTTATTTGTCTCATTAATTATTTCAATATGTTCTGGTTTATTTAATAACCTTTCATAGGCATCGCTTTTTATTTCATTTATTAGTTCTTTTTTGAATAAGTTTCTTGTTATACACAAATTAATATAATAATTTCTTTTGTTCTTATCTTTAATTGGTAATTGCTCTTATTATAGTCCAAGATAATTGGCCCAATGGGCCAATTATTGGAAAAATATTATAAAATTGCCGAAATCTACTCAAATTAGTATAATCATATCCCTTTCCATAAAGATTAACTAACTTTTCGCTCCACTCTTTAATAAGTTTATTTCCATATTTTGCTCTTAAGTTTCCACCTTGGGCCTCAACTATTAACTTCCCAACTTGCCAATAAGTATTTAAAGTTTCACTATTATCTTTTAAATATCTTGCTTGTTTATTAATTTCTTTTTTCTTAATTAAATGTTCTATTTCTTCATAATAATTCATGATATTTCTCCTTTAATAGTAAAATATCTTAATTATTACAATTTGTCAAAATGCAGATTTATTAAAATTGTCTAGTAGATTTATCAAAATTAGCTTAGCAAATTTATTAAAATTTGTAAATTTAAAAAAAAGAGTTACCCCTTTATCTAATCAAATTTTAAAATATTATAATCATCAATATCTAGTCCATAATGGTTATAGATTTTTGATACCCCATAAGTAATTAAATCATCTTTAGCATAACCAAGACTTTCAATAAAACTTATTAACGCGTCTTCTTCACTTCCTTCAAATTCTACATAAGTGGGAATTTTAGGCCACGAATCAATATCAATTTCAATATCATTATAAATATATCTTGTTCTTTTATTTTCTTGATAGCTGCGAGCTTTATAACCTAATTCTTCTAAAATTAAATTAGTACTCTCTATATCACTAACTTCTATTTCGAGTTCTTTTGTTCCATCGATGCCATCATTTTTTATTTCTTTTATGGTAAGGGTAGTAGATTCGCCATCGGTTCTAAGCCTAATCCATTTTCCTTTTTGAACTGGATTAAAATCATAAATATATCTTTTTTGATTATAATTATTAATAAACTTTGCGCCTACTTTTTCTAATTTTTCTTTTAATTCGCTTACATTAACATCTAATATTCTAGCTTCTACTTCTGTTTTCATTTAAATTTCCTTTCCTTTTTATTAATGTATTTCATATTTATATCTCTCATTTTGTGGAACTAATTTTCTAATACTTGCAATTTCTTTACCATATATTTCTTCACTATGAGAAATATGATATGGCTCCATATTTAAAACTGGCTCATATATTCTCGTAAGTTCATTATAATTATATTTTGGTAATTGATGAACAATATAATCTCTTATTAACCAGTTAAAATATCTTTCATTGGGATTAAAACAAGATGTTGTTATAATTCTTGGATTATGGAAGAAATCAAAATTATAATCCTCTCTTTTATCTGGTATTGATATTTCTTGTAAATTTTTAGAGTTAAATCTTTCTAGAGAATCATAGCCTAAATATTGCACACAAATATCTTTAAAATGGGCTAATAATTGGATTCTTAAATTTCTTAAATAAATACCTTCTAATTCTGATTCTCTTAAATTACAATTTCTATATTCTTCTTTAATTCTTTTTTTAACTACTTCTGGGTCTTCAATCCATATATCTCTACCAATACTTTCAAAAAATCTTTTATTTTGGTAAGCTCTTTGAAAAAATTTTAAAATACGATATTTAAATTTTTCATAATCACTAAAACTATTAATGTCACTAGCTTCAAAGCTGTGGACGGCACTATTTAAATTTTTAAGGAAAAATTCTATATCAACTATATTCCATCCTTGGTAATCTATAAAGCATCCTCTTACAACTAAATTATCTATACCTATATATTCATTTCTACTTACTGTATTTGGAAACATTTTAGCTGTACTTGTTCTTTTATAATTTTTAATAGATATACCTGGTACTATATAACTAACATAGTCACAAAAAGCATAAGAAACAGGATTATAATAAGAAGTATGAGTATTTGCTCCTAATCGCATATTAAAATCAATAAGCGTTCCTTCAGGAGCAAAAAATCCTATGTAGGGTTGCCTAGTTATTTTTTCTTTTTCAATAATTTGTTTATCATAAAAATCTACAGTCATAATTTTTTCTTTCTATTAATCTTTGTTTTTTTCTAAAATATCCACAATAATACCATCAATCATATTTATTCTAGTAGGAATAATATATTTAATATCAAGTAAATCACAAATAACTTTTACACATAACCTCATTCCTCTAGTTCCTCGCCACCATGAATCTTTATTCGTTCTAACACATATTTCATCAAGCGATGTTTCATAAAAATACTTTTTATCATATATATCAGCAGTATTAATATCTATCATATAAGGAGCTTTGTTATTTTCATAAAATTTATTTTTTTCTAATTTATAATGTGCTTCTTCGTAAAAATATATAAAATCTCCCCCAGCTAAAACTAAAATATCAGCTTTATTTTGGGGTTTATTTGAAACAAGTTTTTTCATTTCTGTTAACATTATTTCATAATCACTTGTTACTATATCACTTCTTAAATCAGGAAACAGGTCAGTCGCACTTGTAACTCCAAAATTGTAAAATTGTTCTTCAATACACTCACCTTTATTGTAAATAGCTAGTTCTGTTGATGCTCCACCTGCAATCATAATGGCTATACTTCCTTGATAATTTTTATCATAAGTGCCATTACAAGTATATCTATTTTCTTTCTTACTACTTACAATATTAAAATCTAAATTAGTATTTTCTTTAAATTCTTTTAGCCATAATTCTTTAGCATTATCATCTAAATTTCTAAAAACGCTAGTACCATAAACATATATATTAGGCGTCTTCTCTTTAAGACTTAGAACAAAAGAATAAAGCAATTCTTTATCTCTATCGGCTAATTTGTTTTCTTTTTTAAAATTATCTTTAAATTCAATAGTAACAAATCCTAAATCATTAATTTGACCATTATCATATAATTTAGCTTTAGTATTTGTACTTCCTATTTCTACTACTATAAATTTCATAATTATCTCCTTCATTAATCCACATATTAAGTGTACTACAATTTTATTTGCTTTTTAAATATTCCATCCCTTTTTTAGCTTGTTCATATTCCTTAAAATGTTTAATTTGATAAACTTTATTATCCATTTTAAAATTAGAACCTGTTTGATGAAAATCAAATTTCACATTATATTTCAGTGTGTCTTGATATATTTTTTTCACCCAATTAAAATCACAAAGTCGAGCATTAAGATATGATTCGCCACCTACAGAAACTAAATCTATTTTTCCTGTTTTTAAAAATTCACTAAAATCTATTTCTTCTAATAAAGGAGAGGCAAAAATATATTTTTTATGAGCTTTAATCTCTAATAAAATAGGTATTCTCGCATTAGCTTTTTCTTGGGTCTCACATGTAACTGCTATAATAACATTAGGATAACCATTACCCCAGTCACTTGGAATACAATCATTAAACCTTTCAATTCTTTTAGTACAAATAAGAAAAGTTACATCCCTTCTAATTTTCATAATTTCCCAAGCATCACTACGCCAATTGTCTGCTTCTTTTAAGAAAAAATCTGATGTAAAACAGGTAGCTACTTCACTTCCACTTGGTATTTTATATTCGCCATTGCGATTTTTTTTAAGAGGTAAATTAAAGTTAGTTTTACTTTTCGTAATAATACTAGCATCTTTATTTCTTTTGCTATCTAAATAATAAACATAGCAATTTAGACAACCAGGACTACATTTTTTACATCCGTGCCAAGGACTCCATAATAAATTTTTCATATTTTCCTCATAATATCTAATTTATGATTTTTAAAACTATAAAATTTATTACAAACTTCATTTATTTTTTCATTATGTGTTACAATAATTAAAGTTTTATCCTTAAAATATTTTAAAATAAAATTTACTACAATCTCTTCAGTATATTTATCTAAATTAGAAGTAGGCTCATCTAAAATATAAATATTTTTATTAAGTAAATAACTTCTTAAAATATTAAGCCTTCTTTTTTGACCTGTTGATAATTTTAAACCTTTTTCACCGACAATAGTATCCAATCCATCTTCTAATAGAGTTAGTTCATTTAATTCTAATTCTCTTAAATATTTCATTAATTCTTCATCATTAATCTTTTTATTTAAACATAAATTATCTCTAATTGACATATTAAATAATTCTGTTTCTTGACTTACAACCCCAATATCTAATAAATTATCTTTTAACTGATTACCATCAATAGTTATATTTCCAGAAAAAGTTTCAATATTTCCTAATATGAAATTAACTAGTGTTGTTTTACCCTCACCTGATTTACCCGTTAGGGATACTTTATCTTTTTTATTAATAATAAGTTCTGGTATTACAATATTTAAGTTGGATTTTGGATAAGTAATATTTACATTATCTAATTTAATTTCTGTAAAATCGCTTTTTTTCATTCTAGTATCTAAATTAGCAAAAATACTTTTTAACTTTTTCTTAATGGCATTAAGTTCAAAATAATTTATAATTGTTTTAGATAATTCTTCAAATATAAAGCCCATCTCGACATGTAAAGATATATAAAAAGCAATAATTCCTAAAGTATCAATTCCTTTTTGCATATCAAAGAAAGCTTTTAATAAACCTAAAATAAATGGAATGACAATTAGAATGTTTCTTATAATTTCTTCTAAGGAATAAAGTTTAACATATTCTTTATGTTTATTATAACAAGTATTTCCTTGCCTATTTATAATATTTAAAAAGTAAGTTCTATTATTTAAATGTTTAACTGTTTTCATATTACTTATAAAATCTGTATAGGTAGATTGATATTTATATTCTTCTTCATATAAATCTTCAACGTAGTTGTTGCCTTTTTGATATATCTTAATACTTAAATAAACACATAAAATACTAGAAATTATCGATATCAAAAAGATAAGTAAGCTTTGATTGAATAATGTATAAAATAAAAATATAAAAGTTAAAATAATACTAAAGTATTCAGCTTGTAAAATAGAATTTACTAAATTACTAATTTTTTCAATTATATTACTAAAATAACCAGTTTGGTACTTAGCTAAAACAGCTTGAGGAACACAAGTTAGTTTCTCAAAAAATAGCTTATATTGTAAATTGGAATACTGATATAAATAATTATCGGTATATTTCTTTAATAAATAGTTTCCAATAACCCTTAGAGTTTTAGAAGTTATAAATATTCCGATAACAATCAATGCTTTTTTTAAAGTAAAAGGCATAGTTAAAAATAAAGTAAATGCAAATGGTACAATATAGTAAATAAAATCCAAAAAAGCTTCTATAAATAGACAAATAGCTAATTTTCTTTTATCTAAACTCTTAAATATAAAATCTACATTATTCATAACTAACACCTATAAATATTTTAACATAAAATAAACCATATTAAAACTCGATTTTTATTTCGAGTTTATTTATCACTTAATAATTTATCAATCATCCTTTTATGTACTGGTCTAATAAAATCTACAATATCTTCCCCATAAGCATCTTCTAAATTAATCCATTTTACGCCTTTACTTTCATCAGCTTTAAATGTTAAAGTTCCTTTATCATCAGCTTCTAATAAATAAACAACGTCTAAATGCGTATGAGCTGGTACATATTTGCCTCTTTTTATATGCCCAACTATAGGTGATGCAGAAATAGCATAAATATGCTTATCAATACTTTCACATTTAAACCAGTTTCTTCTAATACTTCTCTTTTTGCTACTTCTAAAAGATTTTCTTCTCCATCAGCGTGACCTCCCGGAAAAATCCACGCATCATAAATGTTATGATATACAACTAACATTTTAGTTCTTTCCTTATTTACCACAAAAGCAGAAGCAGCAAAATGACCAAATTCATTTTCTCGAGTTAAAACATCATTAAAAGTATTTATCCATTTTAACTGATATTCTTTAATCTTTCCTTCATCTGCATCAAACGGTATAAAGTTTGTTATTTCTTCTTTTAAATTCATTTTTTATTCCTCCCAAATTTTTATCCAACCTAATTTTAACCATAAATTAATTTCCTCGTAACCAATTACTTCTTTACTAGGCATTTACAAAAGCATTAATAAAATATCTCTATCATTAAGATATTCTATAATTCCATAAGAAAGTTCTGCAAAAACCGCAGGTCCTATATAACCTTCTATTCCATTTTTATCTTCATTCATAATAAATAAAACATCTGTCTTTTTAATATTTTGATAAAATTCTTTATGTCTCATAGAATATAAATCTAGAAATTCTTCTTTATTTATATTTTTCGGATAATCTAATACTTCATAACCTTTATTATTAAAATAATTTACCCAATAATTTATTTTTTCTGGTAATTTAGCACTACCAGATATTACTATTTTTTGCATATATACACCTCTAATATGATAAAGTTTTAGTTAAATGATATGGTTTAAATCTAATATTTTTATCTTGTCCTAAACTCCATATAAAATCATTTATACTAATTGCCTCAACTTTATTTCCTAATTCTTTTTTTATTAAGTCAATCGCGACTAACATTGAAGCTCTTATTTCTACTTCATAAGTACTTCCTTCAGGAATTAAAACTTTATTATCAACAATATTACTTAAAGTATCACTATATTCTAAAATGCCTAGACCTCTTAATACTTGCGGAATTTTATAATCAGCACATCCAACTAAATGAGAACAATCTATTTCAACATTTTCTTTTAATTCCCTAATATGTAAAATATCCGATGTTAATAACTGTGCTAATTTATAAAAATAAATAGTTTGACCCTTATACTTTCTTTCATCTATAAATGTTGGAAAATTATTTATAATTACATCAAACAAATCTATATCCTTATAAATATCTTTAATATAAAGATAAAAATTACCATTCATTTTTTCCTTTATTACTGTACTTACATTTACTAAA
>CAPZYV010000041.1 GCA_948750805.1 uncultured Bacilli bacterium
GTTCAAATGATAGCAGTGATAGCATTTGCATGAAATATCAAAAAAAAGATAAAAGAGTAAAATATTTATTTAAAGAAAATGGCGGAGTTTCTAGTGCAAGAAATTATGGAATAAATATATCTAAAGGAAAATGGATAATGTTTCTTGATTCAGATGATTATTTAGACAAAAAAAGTTTAGAAAATATAATTACAAGTATCAAAGATAAGAATATTTTATATTCACTAAATAGAAAAATGTATATTTTAGAAAATAAATATAAATTTGATAATAATTTAAATCAAGAATTTGATTCTATGGAATTTATTACAGATATAATAAATGGCAAACAAATGGGTGTAGTATGGGGTTATTTATTCAATGCAAATTTTGTCAAAAAAATGAAATTTGACCAAAATACTTTTTATCTTGAAGATACATTATTTTTAATAAATTATATAAAAGAATGTAAAATAAAACATATTAAATTTATTTCATATAAAACTTATTACAACTATATTTTTAATAATGATGGAATTACAAAAAGTGGTAAAGACTTAGTTAAAAAATGTCATTCTTTTATCTATTCATTAGATAATATAAATAAAATTTTAGACTATAAATATGACGATAAAATTAAATTAAAAAAAGTTAGAATTTTAGAAGAAGAATTAAGATTAGCGGATGATATTAAAGATTATAAAATAGTTTGTCACGAAATAAACATTGAAAAGTATACTGATAATAAAATTAGATTTAAAGTTTTTTCTTTTATATATAGAAATAAGTATTATATTCTTCTTAAATTATATTATACTATCAGAAAATTTGCAAAAAAATTAAAAATTAGATGAAAGGAAACAACAAAATGAAAAAAATAGGAATAGTCACATTTCATAGAGCTCATAATTATGGAGCTGTACTACAAGCTTATGCATTAAGTTCTTTTCTTAATAAAAAAGGATATGATACAAAAATAATAGATTATTATAATCATAAGATATATGACCAGTATAAACCCATTAGGCCTATATCTAAAAACATTATATCATGGGCTAAACTATCATTAATAGACATAAAGAATTATAAAAAGCGTAAAAATAAATATGAAAAATTTAATTGCTTTATTGAGTCCTTACCACTAACTAATACATATACAGAACATAAATTGAAAAATACTAAATTACCTTTTGATACTTTAATATCAGGAAGTGACCAAGTTTGGAATAAAAATATATGTGGAAAGTTATCAGATGTATATACTCTTAATTTTATTTCTAATGATGCCAATAAAATATCTTATGCTGCTAGTGTAGGGAATAATAATTTATTAAATACATATAAAGAAGAATATATAAATAAATTATCTAATTTTAATTATATATCTGTACGTGAAGAAGATACAAAAGAAGTTTTGTCAAAAATTATTAACAAAGATATTTATACGGTGCTCGACCCTACATTACTATTAACTAAAGAAGATTGGAACGAAATTGTAACTTCTAAAAGTCAAGTTAAAGAAAAATATATATTGGCGTATGTTGTTCAAGATAATCCAGAATATTATAAAATTGTAAATTATTTATCTAATAAAACAGGATTACCGGTAGTTCATTTTGGAATTAATAGTAATAGATATAACAAAGTATTAAAATCTTTATATACCGCGAGCCCACTAGAGTTTGTAGAATATATTAAAAATGCCGAATATATTATTACAACATCATTTCACGCTACAGTATTTTCTATAATATACAACAAAAAATTTTTTGTTGTACCTCATAAGCAAACAGGAGTTAGGGTAACCAATTTATTAAAATTACTAAGTATTAAAGGAAGGATAGTAAATAACCTTGACGAATTTAAAAAAATTGATTATAATTTTAAAACTGATTGGTCTAATGTCAATAAAAAATTAGAAGAAAAAAGAAAAGAGTCAATTGATTGGATAATTAGCTCTATAGAAAAAATTAGAAAGTGATAAAATGAATAGAGAAAAGAAGTTATTTAAAAATACAATAATAATAACTATAGGTAAGATTTGTACCCAGCTTATAACTTTTTTTCTATTGCCTTTATATACGGGGGTTTTATCTACTGAAGAATACGGAATAGTTGATTTATTAAATACTTTAGTGGCTTTGTTACTACCTATAATGACTTTTCAAATAGAACAAGCTCTATTTAGAAATTTAATTGAAGTTAGAGATAATGAAGAAGACAAACAAAAAATAATTTCAAGTGGTGTATTAACAGTAGTTATGCAATGTACTTTATATTTAATATTATTTTTTATAATATCACCTTTTGTAAATAATAAATATAAACTATTTTTAGCTACAAATGTTATTACTTATACTTTTTTATCGCTTTTTCAACAAATAGCAAGAGGAGTTGGCGATAATAAAAACTATGCTATAGGTAGCTTTATTAGTGCTTTATTTACTATAATTTTTAATATATTATTTTTAGTGATATTTAAATTAGGAGCATCTGGAATGCTTTTGGGAACAATGTTAGGACAACTTATTGCTACTGCATATTTATTACTTATATTAAAACTATATAAGTATATTAAAATAAAATCATATTACAAACAAATAGTAAGAAAGCTATTAACATATTCAATACCATTAATTCCAAATGCCATCTCTTGGTGGATATTTAATGCCTCTGATCGTGTTATTGTCTCAAGTATTTTAGGTGTTGACCAAAATGGTATTTTAGCAGCATCTTTAAAATTTTCAGCAGTTTTTATAACTTTATATAACATATTTAATATGAGTTGGACAGAATCAATAGTATTAAGTATTGAAGATAAAGATATTGAGAACTATTTTAATAAGATATTCAATGTTATAATAGGCATATTTACTTCTATAGCTTTATGTATTATTGCTTTTATTCCATTTGTTTTTCCAATTCTAATAAATGTAAAATTTAGTGATGGTTATGGTTTAATTCCTATTTCAATAATAGCTTCATTATTTAATGTAGTAGTTGGATTAATTAGTGTTATTTATATTGCCCAAAAAAACACTCGTGCTGTTGCTAACACTTCAATCATATCAGCAATAATTAATATAAGTGTTCATTTAATATTAATTAAATTTATAGGACTATATGCTGCAGTAATTTCAACATTAGTAGCATTTTTCATAATGAGCCTATATAGATTAATCGATATTAAAAGAAAATATTTTAAAATAAAAATAAATAAACAACTTATAATTAAATTTATTATAGCTTTACTATTAATTATAATGTGCTATTATATAAATAATATTGTTTTAAATATATTATCTTTATTAGTAGCTATTATAAATGCATGGGATATTAATAAAGATTCGATAAATATTGTAATCGATATGATTTCAAAAAAATTAAAAAAGATTAAAGGTGGTACAAATGAATAATTATTTTGATACTTTTGCAAAAAAAGATTGTAATGGTTGTGGTGCTTGTGCCTTAAGATGTCCTAAAGGCGCAATTAAAATGCAAGAAGATGAAGAGGGCTTTTTATATCCGGTAATCGATGAAAGTAAATGTATTCATTGTGGCTTATGTAAAAAAATATGTAGTAATATTCCTGTAGAAAACCAATTTAAAGCAAAAGTTTATGCAGCTAAAAATAAAAATAATGAAAGAAGACTCTCTAGTACTTCTGGTGGGATTTTTAATATATTAGCAGAACATATAATTTCAAAAAATGGTATAATATTTGGTGTAAAATACGATGAAAATTTAAAAGTTGTTCATGATTATGCTGAAAGTACAGAAGATTGTAAAAAATTTAGTATATCAAAATATGTAAGAAGTGACTTAAAAGGAGCATATCAAGAAGTAGAAAAATTTTTAAAGCTGGGCAAATATGTATTATTTACTGGTACACCATGCCAAAACTATGGATTAAAAAAATACTTACAAAAAGACTATTCGAATCTTATATTATGTGAAATTGTGTGCCATTCTAATCCATCTCCTAAGGTATTTGAAATATATAAAAAGAATATTGAAAAAATAAATAATAAAAAAATAAAAAATTATTATTTTAGAAGCAAGAATCCGAATCTAAGTAATCCATATGTTGAATTCGATGATGGAAAAATAAAAGAATATTTAGCATTTAATACAGCATTTAATTCAATGCTTATAAGCAGACCTGCTTGTAGTAACTGTAGATTTTGCGACACAAATAGAAAAGCTGATATAACTATTGGAGATTTTTGGGGAGTAGAAAAATTTTTCCCAGGATTTGATGATAAAAAAGGAGTTTCACTACTATGCATAAATTCCTTGAAAGGTATGAATATTTTTGACGAAATAAAAAATAAAATAACATATCAAGAATCAAATATTGAAAATGCTTTTAAGTATAACCACCATAGTAATGTACCAGTTCATAAAAATAGAGATATGTTCTTTAAAGGTATTTCGGATGGCACAATAAATGAAACTAATATTATTAAATATATGAACAAATATAATCAAAAAACTTTATATAAAAAAGTTATTGGTAAACTAAAACATATTTTAAAGAAATAGTTAATAAATGGCTGTTTCTTTTTATATTTTTCTTTACTTATATTAACCTTTATGTTAATATATAGACAGAAAAGGAGTAGAAAGGAGTTTTATGAAAGTTTTATACACCAAGAGCTACGATAATACATTTAAAAATTTAAAAAAACATTATAAAGAATTAAGCGAACTAAATGATATATTAGATTTAATAAATAATAGTACAGATTTTAATGAACTAAATAATAACTCTTTAGCTAAACTTTATGATTTTGAACCTTTGAAATATCAATTAAGCGAATTCTACTCTTTCAAATTAAATAATAAAGTCATAAGATTAATAGTAAGACCAGTAGATAATAATCTTCTTGAGTTATCATATATTAGTTATGAACATTATAAAGACTTTAATAAGAAAAAGGTGACATATTATGATGAATAAATTTGGTAAAGAATTAGGTAAATTTTTAGAATTTAATAATATAAGCATTAAAGAATTTGCAGATAGAATTGATACAACTCCTAAAAATTTAAATGATTTAATAAAAGGAAATATCGAATTATCTAATAAAATAATTTATAATATTTCTTTTGTGACTAATATTCCTTCTTCATATATTGAAAATGTTGAAAATAATTTTAAATTAGATAAAAAAATTGATAATTATCTAAGCAAAGAAAATATTACTATCAAAAATTATATTAATAAGTTTAGTTATAAAGAATTCAGTAAACTATATGATTATAAATTTTCTAATGAACGAAATGATTATGCCATTGCTAAAGATATTTTAAAATACTTAAGAATTACTAATCCTGAAAGTTTATATAAAGAGAATAATTCAATTTTCTATAAAAGTAAAAATGATAAACCAGAATTACTAGCCTTATGGTTAGAGCGTTGCTTTAAAGTTGTTAGTAATCAAAAAGTCAAAGAATATAATAAAGCTAATATTGATAAAATTATAATTTATATTAAAGAAGAAGCAAAATATAATAAATTTAATGAAGTAAATTTAAAAAAAATATTTAATCAATATGGAATATATCTGGCTATTGAAAATGATTTAAAAGGGTCAAAAATCAGAGGTGCTTTTAAAGTATTAAATAATAAACCAGCTATATATATTACCAAAAAGCATAAAAGATATGCGGATATTTATTTTGCATTATTGCATGAGCTTGCCCATTGTAAAAGTGATTTTAATAGAGCTAAAAATGGAAGTATTATAAGTATTCAAGAAGAAGAGAATATTGAAGATTATGAGCTTAAAGCTGATAAAACAGCTCTTAACTGGATGATAGAAGATGAATTATATCAAGAAATAAAAAATAATTATCAAAAAATAACTTATTACGATGTTGTTAAATCATTTCTCGTATATCGTTTAGCAAAAGATAAAATAATTAATTACTCATCTGATATATATCAATTATATAATCCAATATTAGATGATATTAATTAATAACTAGCTTTATTTAAAAGAATCATTATGTTAAAATATTCATATAGTGTTAATTTATAATTGAAAGAAGGAACAAAAAATGAAAATATTAGTAACAGGTGGTACTGGATATATAGGAAGTCATACATGTGTAGAATTATTAAATAATGGACATGAAGTTATTATTGTTGATAACTTATATAATTCTAAAAAAGAAGTAATATCTAAAATAGAAGAGATAACTAATAAAAAAGTTAAGTTTTATGAAGCAGATATATGTGACAAAAATTTATTAAGTACTATTTTTAGAGAAAATGATATTGATGCAGTAATGCATTTTGCTGGATTAAAAGCTGTAGGTGAATCTGTAAAAACACCTATAACATATTATCGTAATAACATTGATTCTACACTTAGTCTTGTAGAAGTCATGAACGAGTTTAATTGTAAAAATTTAGTTTTTTCATCTAGTGCAACTATATATGGTGAACAAAATAAACCTGCTTATGTAGAAACTATGTCTCGTAAAGAACCAACAAGTCCTTATGGTAAAACTAAAGCAATGATTGAACAAATATTAGAAGATTTAAGTATTAGTGACCCAGAGTGGAAAATCACTTTACTTAGATACTTTAATCCTATTGGTGCCCATAAAAGTGGATTAATAGGAGAAGACCCTAATGGTATTCCTAATAATCTAATGCCATATATTTTAAATGTTGCAATTGGAGAATTACCAGTTTTAACTATTTTTGGTGATGACTATAATACACCTGATGGAACATGCATTAGAGATTACATACATGTTGTAGATTTAGCTAAAGGACATATAAAGGCACTAGAACATGCTTGTAATAGTAATTCGGGTGTTTATATTTATAATTTAGGTTCAGGTAGAGGTATAAGTGTTAAAGAAATTGTAACTACTTTTGAAAAAGTTAATAATTTAAAATTAAATTATAAATTTGGACCTCGTCGTGAAGGTGATTTACCAGGATTTTATGCAGATGCTACTAAAGCATTAAAAGAATTAAATTGGAAAACGGAAGAAACACTTGAAAGTATGTGTAAAGATAGTTTTAATTATATAAAAAAACAAAAAAATAATTAAAAGTATGCAAAAAATGACAAATATCGCAGTAAAGTAATAGTAAAATTTACAAAAAACTTGATTTTTTAATGAAATATGGATATAATAAGTCCTAGAAAAGGAGGAATTATAAATGAAAAAAATAATGCCATTAGTTATTGCTTTAGTATTATCATTATGTTTTGTTACAACTGCAAGTGCAAAAGTAAATGACAAATTATTAAATTATGCTAAAAGCACTCATAAAGTTGCAGGCGAAAATGTTAAACTTTCAAATAGCGATATTGTTAAAGTTGAAAGATATTTAACACAAAATGAAGTAACTGACGCAGAAGCTACACAAATTATTGCTAAAATGGATGAAATCATTGCTGTATTAGATAAAGCTGGTGAATCTGATTTATCTAAATTAAGCGATGCCACAAAAGATAAAGTTTTATCTTTAGCTAAAGAAGCTGCAGCTGTAGTTGGCGCTACTTTATCATATGATAATTCTAGTAAGGTTTTAACTGTTTACCAAAATGGAACTAAAATTGAAGCTATTTCAGTTAACCCATATTTAAAACAAACAGGAAGCACTAACTTAATGTATGTTGTAGCAGGTATTACTGTACTTGGAATTGCTGCTGTTATCGTAAGAAAGAAATTAAATGCTTAATAAGAGCAACAAAAATTTAATAATAAAGGCAACTATTAAGAACTTAATGGTTGCTTTTATCTATACAGCAGTTTTTTTAAGTTTAGTATTTTTCCTTTTCCATAAAGAAATAAAGGATGTAGCAACAACTATCAACCTAATTTCTATTAAAACTTCAAATAAAATATTAGAAGATATTAAATTTAATTTTGAAAGTAATACCTTAACAAGTTATCCAGAATATGGAACTAAATATGCTAACATAGAAATTCCATCATTAGAAATTGATTTACCAGTATTTTACGGAGATACTTTAGCAATTTTAAAAAATGGTGTAGGTCACTCTAGTGGTAGCTATTTTCCAGGCGAAGGTGGAAGAATCCTTTATATGGGACATAATAATGCTGGAATATTAAGAAAATTAAGTGAAATCAAAAAGAATGCCTCAATAATAGTAAAAACAACATATGGAACATATACCTACAAAGTAT
>CAPZYV010000042.1 GCA_948750805.1 uncultured Bacilli bacterium
GCTGTCGCTGGGTACCAATATCAGCTCCGTGCTTATAGTCTAAAAGATAAAATAACATCTTATATTTTAGCTCAAGAACAAATAATTAATGTTAATGATTTTTATACCGTAGCGACAGGTTATAAATACATTGCTATATTAACAATAGATGTTGATGGAAATTTAAATACTTTTACAACTCATGAAATAGCAGATAAACTTGAACAAAAGATAGTAAAAAAATTTCCTAAAATATATAAAGTAATAATTCATGTTAATCCTATATAAAAACATTTATATAAAAATAAAAAAATTCCTAAAATAAAAATATTAATTTCATGCAAAAGTTAAAGACAAAACAAAAATAATATGTTAAAATATTTCTAGTTATCTAATAATTTATAAAGAGGTGTAGCATAAATGGCAAAAGTAATATCATTAGTTAATCAAAAAGGTGGCGTAGGTAAAACTACTACAAGTATCAATTTAGCTGCAGCTTTAGGAGTAGAGGGCAAAAAAACTCTTTTAATAGATTTAGACCCTCAAAGAAATGCTACAACCGGTTTAGGTTTTTCTAATGGTGATTATAATCATGATATATATGAAGTAATGGCAGGCAGTTGTAGTATTAAAGAAGCTATAAAAAAAACTAAATTTAAGAATTTATCACTTTTACCATCAACTATCAATTTAGCTGGAGTTGATGTTGAGTTTGTAAAAAAAATGTTAGAAGAACCAGAATTCCATCAAAATGAACAACTAAGACTCGCTCTTACTGACATTAGGGAAGAGTATGATTATATAATAATAGATTGTCAACCAGCATTAGGACTTGCTACTATGAATGCTCTAGTTGCTAGTGATTCAGTTATTATACCTGTCCAATGCGAATTTTTTGCTCTTGAAGGAATTACTCAACTTTTAAATTCAATAATTATGGTTCAATCAAGTATGAATCCATCATTACGTATTGAGGGTGTATTATTAACTATGTTAGATGGTAGAACAATCATTGGATTAGAAGTAATAGAAGAAGTTAGGAAATATTTTAAAGATAAAGTATTTAACACAATTATACCTAGATTAGTAAGACTAGTTGAGGCTCCAAGCCATGGAAAACCAATAAATGAATATGACCCAAAAAGCAAAGCTACAATAGCTTACGCTAATTTAGCAAAGGAAGTGATTAGTCGTGACGGAAACTAACAGAAAAAAAGCTTTAGGAAAGGGATTAGAACAATTATTTTCCAATGAAGTTATAAATTTCAATAACTTTGAACGTGAAATAGTTGATGAAGGTAAAAATACTGGTGGAATAACCGAGATACCTTTGGATGAAATAAGAAGTAATCCGTATCAACCTCGTGTTATTTTTGAAAGTACAGCTTTAGAAGAACTAGCAAATTCCATCAAAGAGCATGGTGTTATTCAACCTATTATTGTTAAAAAAAGCATTAAAGGTTATGAATTAGTCGCTGGTGAACGTCGTACACGTGCTGCTCGTTTAGCTGGGCTAAAAACAATACCAGCCATTATAAAAGATTTTAATGATGTTGAAATGATGGAAATAGCTTTAATTGAAAACATCGAAAGAGAAAATTTAAATCCTATCGAAGAAGCTAAAGCATATGATAACATTTTAAAAATAAATAATATTACTCAAGAAGAATTAGCAAGAAAATTTGCTAAGAGTAGAAGCTATATTACCAATATGTTAGGATTATTAAATTTACCAGAAAATACTATAAAATTAGTAGAATCTAAAGAATTATCTATGGGACATGCAAGAGCTCTAAGTAAACTAGAAGATGAAAATAAAATAAATGAATTAGCCCTTAGAATTGTAAGAGAAGGTTTAAGCGTTAGGGATACTGAAAAATTAATAAGTTTAGCTGGGCTTTCCAAAAAACATAATATTACTCGAAATACAACATATGATATAAAATATAGTATATATGAAAATATAGCTCGTGAAAAACTAGGTGTTAAAGTTAAAATAAATAATAAAAAGATTGAAATCCCATATAAAGATGAAGAACAATTAACTCGCATTTTAGAAGAACTAAACATCTATATTGAAGGTGAATAGCATGTCATTTTTAATGTATATAGTCGACATTTTTATGACTAAAAAAGTATTAGGCTCTCTAATTGTAATATTAGTTTCTTATGTACTTATATGTTCATTTAATAGTATTATTTCAAGAATTTTAATAACAGGTAAAACTGATTTTGAAGTAAAACGTCGCAAAACGATAGTAAATTTATTTCAAAACTTTTTTAAATATATAAATATAATTATAGCATTTCTTATCATTTTAGATTTTTATGGTGTAAATACAAGAAGTCTTATTGCCAGTATCGGAGTTTTAGGAGCAGTTTTAGGTTTAGCTCTTCAAGATACTGTCAAAGATATCATAAGTGGAGTATCATTAATTTTAGAAAATTATCTTGCTGTAGGTGATATAGTTACTTATAATGATTTTACAGGTGAAGTATTAGAATTAGGTTTAAGAACCACTAAAATAAAAAAAGCTAGTGGCGAAGTATTAATAGTCGCTAACCATAAAATTGATACCATTGTTAATGCTTCTCAAAAGAAAGCTAATCTTTATCTTGAAATAGATACTGCCTATGAAGAAAAATATTCTAAAGTTGAAAAAGTTTTAAAATCTGTAATTGAAGATGCAATTAAAGAAGATTTAATTTATAGTGATAGTAGTTACTTAGGTGTTAATGAGCTAGCTTCCTCTTCCGTTAAATATCTTATTAATATTCATTGTAATCAAACAGAAAGATATAATGTTAGAAGGGAAATGTTAAAAAGAGTTAAATTAGCTTATGAAAAAAATAATATAAAAATCCCATATAATCAAATAGAGGTGCATCATGGACAAGATATTTAAAATAAATGATATTGTTGTAATGAAGAAGCCACACGCTTGTGGAACTAATAAATGGCTTATAATTCGTAATGGCGTGGATATTAAAATAAAATGTATAAATTGCGGGCGAGAAGTAATGCTTGACCGGATGGAATTTACACGAAAATTAAAAAGTGTAGAAGGAGGAACTAATGAAAAAAAGAACAATTAAAGAACGAATAACCCTAGACCCAATAATGACGCTTTTAGTATTAATAGTTATTACCTTAGTTGTAAGTGGTTTTCTAGCTCTACTGGGAATTCAAATAAATTACAATACTATAGCTAATGATGTCACATTAGAATATACTGAAAGTCTTATTTCTATAGAATCACTTTTAAGTTTAAGTGGCTTAAAATATATATTTACAACTACTGTATCCAATTTCGTTTCTTTTACACCCTTATCAAGTTTAATTATAATATTAATCGGAATCGGAGTTATGGAAAAAAGTGGTTTTCTAAAAACAGCTATAACTATGCTAACCAAAAAAGCTAAAAAGAAGTCAGTAACTTTTGTTTTAGTTTTGATTTGTATATTATCAAGTATAATGGGGAATTTACCATATGTAGTTATGATTCCTATTAGTGCCTTAATATTTACTTACGGTAAAAGAAATCCATATATTGGCATAATTTCTTCTTTTGCAGCACTAACAACCGGAACTGGAATAAGTATATTTTTTACAAGTATTGATTCAGCTCTTTTATCAAACACGCTTTTAGGCGCTCATATGTTAAATCCGGGATATACTTTAGGAACAATGTCATTTATTTTTATCATGTTAGTAGCGGTTATTTTACTTGCTTTAGCAATAACTGTAATTACTGAAAATTATATTACACCTCGTTTACCTAAATATGATTTTCCAGATAGTGTAATGGAAGAAGAATTTACAGTTACTAATAGAGAATTAAAAGGTTTAATATTTGCTGGAGCAGCAGGGGTAATCTATTTATTATTCTTCATTTATTCGATTATTCCAGGTTTACCATTATCAGGAGCATTGCTTGATTATACACAAGGTTTTTACATAGATAAACTATTTAGTGCTTCATCATTTTTTAGTAATGGATTTGTCTTTGTTGTCACATTATTTTTTGTTATACTAGGTTTCTTTTATGGTATTGGTGCCAAAACTATCAAAAACAATAAAGATTTATGTGATGATTTAGGTCACAGCTTAGACGGAATTGGCAAAACTTTAGTTTTAATATTCTTTGCTTCTACTTTCATTAGTATTTTTAAGAAAACAGGTATAGGTGAAGTAATTACAGCTGCTTTAGTTAATCTACTTACAATTGATTCTTTAGGAACATTTCCATTAATGATACTATTATTTTTAATAAGTGCTATAGCGACTATATTCTTACCAAACTCAACATTTAAATGGGGCATAATGGCTGGCATAGCGGTACCAGTTTTAATGGATGCTGGTATTTCTCCAGAGTTTACTCAAGTGATATTTAGATTTGGTGAAAGTATAACCATGGGACTTACACCTTTAATGGCTTATTATGTAATATATCTTGCTTACTTAGAAAAATATAATCAAGATTCTAAACCAATAAGTTTATTCAAAACTTTAAAGTATCAGCTTCCATATTCAATTGTAATAGGCTTAATCTTACTAGCATTATTAATTATATGGTTTATAATTGGTTTACCAATAGGTATTAATGGAGTTATAACAATTTAAACAGCAAATTTAGCTGTTTTTTTCATAAAATAAAAATTTGACAAGTAAAAAAAATTATGATAAAATATCTAACAACTTAAGGGGGGGAATATTATGAAAAGAAAACTAACAACAGCAGATTTAGAAGCACGAGCAGAATTAGAAAGACAAAAAAGTGGTCAAGAAGGGCAAGTTGAAGCATCACAACAAATAAATGGCAGAAGAGTTAAAGACACAAAGAAAAAAGGAAAAAGAGTTATTAAACTTTGTGCCGGTATTGTTTTAATTGGTTTAGTTATAGGTGGAACTATAGCATACAGAATGGGGATTTTTGATAATTTTATTAAAAAATATTTAAGTAATGATAATGATACAAATAAAGATGAAATTACAGCTGTTGCAGATACTTTACCTATTGATAATGATGGTATTATTGAAATTACTTATCCAATTGTTGATAGAACATTAGAAGAAACTAATGGTAGATTCAGTTTACCACAAGGATTTATACCTTATTATGTTAGCGAAAGTGAAGCAACTACAAATTTATCAGAAACTAAAAATACAACTGCCAAAAATGTTATTGATTATGAAGCTAATTCGGAAAATAAACCTACGAATTATATTGGTCTTGACCAAGATTATGCTGGGTTTATGACTAGAATAGAAGATATAAAAGTAAAAATAGCTGCAGGAGATACAACTTATACTACACCATTAAAAGAAGTTAAATATGAAGTTTCTGATTTATATACAATACCAGAAGGTTATGATTTATATACTGAAGATGAAAATATTAGAAGTCAAGCTAAATTAGCTTATATTTCGGAAGGAAATACTAAAGTATATATGATTCCTTCAATGTTTGTCAGTAAATTTATTGGCGTAAAAACTGAAATTGTTGAGCTTATTGTTAAATATGAAGGCTTAAAAGAACAAGTAATTTTTGCTTATAACACTTATAATAATAATGCACGTGAAGTTATAGAGGCTATCGATGAAGAGACAACAAATCGTGGTAGATAATAAAACTTATGAAGTTTTAGCTACTATTTACGATGAAGAAACAGATAAAGATTATTGTGTTTTTACAGATTTAAATCAAGATAAGAATAAAGGGTTAAAACTATCGTGTGTAGAATATTATGAAGAAAAAGGCGAACTTATTCCAGTTAGAATTACTGATTCACGCGAAAAAGAAGTCGCAGCAGAACTCATAAAAGAAGTTATAGAAAAAATGTATCGCATTATAGGGAAGAAATAGTTGTATATTTCTTCTTTTTCTATTATAATATCTCTAAAGCAGTAGGTTTATCTAAATTTTATATTTAGAATCTATAGCGAGTCGTTATAGATTAATAATTATTGATACCATTTACTTATTTCAGCTTATGTACCACGCTTACGCTAACGATAATTGTCATTATCATATGTACACTTCGCTTAAATAAGATAATTTTTTAGTACTGCTTTTAAAAGGTGAATAATATGTGGCAGTATTTTACAAAAGAACAAAATAAAGAATTTATACTATCATTAGAATTAATTAAAAGTGAGATAAGTGATGATAAAAAATTAAATATTTTATATTCTATTGCGAATAATCCTAAAAAATACTACACTACAAAATATATATTAAAAAGGAATGGAACCAAAAGAAAATTATTAATACCAAATAAATATTTAAAATCCATTCAAAAAAATATTTTAAAAAATGTTTTAAATGGTTTAACACCATCAAAATATGTTACAAGTTATTTAAAAAATAAAGGCTTGAAAGAAAATGCATATCCTCATCAAAATAAGAAAATAATTTTAAAATTAGATATTAAAGATTTTTTTAATAGTATTGATTTTGAACTTATTTATAATGCTTTACCCAGTTATATATTTCCACCAAGTATAAAAGTATTACTAATAAAATTATGTACTTATGATGATTATTTACCTCAAGGGTCACCGACTAGTCCTATGTTATCAAATCTAGTATTAAAAAATTTTGATAATTATATAGGAGATTATTGCTTTAAAAGAAATATTAATTATACTAGATATTGTGATGACCTTACTTTTTCTGGTGATTTTAATCCTAAAATATTAAAAAATAAAGTAGAATGTTTTTTAGAAACATTAGGATTTAATCTAAATAATAAAAAAACTAAAATAATAACAAAGTCAGAAAGACAAATAATAACAGGTCTAGTTGTTAATGAAAAAATAAATGTTCCAAAAAATTATAAGAAAAAAATAAGACAAGAGATGTATTATTTAAAAAAATACGGTATAGAAAGTCATTTGAAAAAAGTTAAACAATCTAAAGAAAAATATTTAATAAGCCTCAAAGGTAGAATTAATTATTGTTTAAGTATAAGCTTTAACCAAGAATTACAAAATTACTTAAATATATTAAATAAGCTAATCTAACCGTAAACTTTCAGTATTTTTTTATTCTTGACATATCAAAAGTTAATGATATAATAGTTGCCTAAGAAAGAGAGATTACTATGAATGATGAGCTAAAAGAAATTTTATTAAAAGCAGGAGTTTTTGGTGTGGTATTATTATACTTTGTAAGCAGAGATACTAATAAACTCCCTGAAAATAAAGAAAAATTTAATAATTTAGTTAAAACTATTATAAGTAAATCAGAAGATGATAAAGATACTAGAGTTAAGAAGATTCAAAATGTTAATAAAGAGGGAGAAAATGCTAGTTCAATAGAAACAAAAGCTTCGTATATGGCAAGAATATTTGATGCCATAAAATCAATGCTTCCATCAGACGATAAACAAGTTTTTAATGTTTTAATGTATAAAATAATAGCTGATGAAGAAACGACTCCTGAAGCTAAAATATATTTATTAAATATGTATAAAAATGGCCTATATGTTAATGAGCAAGTTAGAAAAGGCAATTATAGCCTTGATAATATAACTTGTCCTTTAGAATTAATAACTGTATATGGAACTGGAAGTGACGCTACTGGTGCTTATGATTTGCCACAAGGTTTCACACCATATGCAATAGAAAAAGCTAAATCTCATGTTGGTTTTGCATGTTGGCCTACCGATAATTTATGGTCATCATTTGATGGTGGTTTCTTAGATGGGTATGTTGGTATTAAAGACGTTTTTAAAGATTTTCTCCATTGTGTAGATGATGTAAGATATGGTATTCTAAATGGTGATAGCAAATATGCTGAGTTTGTTAAAGAACCAAAGATTTCTGCAACTTGTGTCAGTGTAGATAAAGGATATACATTATGTGGTATTGAAGAAATTTCAGTTGCCCCTGTTGGTTTTCAATTTTTAAAATCATATGAAGGATGTGGAGGTGTATTTGAAGATACAATAATGTATCCTAAAGACATATTAGATCCTGAAACTGTAACTATTTATCCAAAAGAAAACGCTAATTATGGCCGTACAACTTATTTTGCTATTAAAGATGAAGTAGTAGATATAGTATTAAATGGTCAAAAATTAGAGCAAGAAATAAAAGCTATG
>CAPZYV010000043.1 GCA_948750805.1 uncultured Bacilli bacterium
CGATAATGAGGCTCCTGTTATAAAATTAGAGGGCGATAAAGAGTTAATAATTGATTATGGCGCATTATATAAAGATCCTGGCTTTATAATAACCGATAATTATGATGGAGATATAACAAATAAAGTTAAGATAAAAAATACAATTAATACAAAAAAAGCAGGTGTTTATAAAGTTTCTTATAGCGTAAAAGACTCATCAGGTAATGAAGCTAAAGAAGAAAGAATAGTAACTGTTAAAGAAAAAAGCACATCAGTTAGCAAGGAAGAACCTAAAATAGAAGTTAAAGATGGTATTACTTATGTAAATGGAATATTACTTGTTAATAAAACTTATGGATTACCAAAAGATTATGATCCAAAAGTAAATAAAGAGTCTAAAAAAGCACTAGAAAGTATGCAAGCAGACGCTAAAGCGTTAGGACTTAACTTATCTTTAATATCAGGTTATAGATCATATAAAACACAGGAAAACTTATATAATAAATATGTTAAGAAAGATGGTGAGGAAGAAGCTAATACTTATTCGGCAAAGCCAGGTCATTCAGAGCATCAAACTGGTCTTGCATTTGATATAGGAAGTGTTGATAGATCTTTTGCAAATACTGATGAAGCAAAGTGGATCGAGGAAAATGCACATCTTTATGGTTTTATAGTAAGATATCCAAAGGGTAAGACAGATATAACAGGGTATATATATGAACCTTGGCACGTTAGGTACTTAGGAAAAGAAAACGCTAAAAAGGTATGGATGAGTGGTTTAACGTTGGAAGAGTATTTGGAAATCAATTGATTTAAAATATGTATTTTTCTACAAAATATGTATATATTATAATATAACTTATACATAAAATATTGTGCTATGTTGACAAAACCAAGGTTTTATGTTAAAATTTTTGTTAGAAAAGAGGTGTTGCTATGGAATCTATTACAAGTGCTATAAATGTACAAGTTGATATGAATGATAAAAATACTGCTAACGGTATATTAAAGAATTTAGGACTTAACATGAGTACTTTTGTTAATATGGCAATTAAGCAACTTATATATACAAATGGATTACCATTTGAGGTTAAAAATCCAAAGCCTAGTACAGAATTATTAGAAGCGTTAGAAGAAGGGGAAGCTATACTAAAAGGTAAAATAAAGACAAAAGGTTATCATAATGTTAATCAAATGTTTGAGGATATATTAAACGATGAATAGTATAATAAATACTAAATATGAAATAAAGAGTACTAGTAAATTTAATAGGCAATTAAAGAAATTATCAAAGCAAAACAAAAATTTGAATTTGATTTCTGAGGTTATAACAAAATTAGCTAATAAAGAAGAACTAGAAAAAAAGTATAAAGATCATCAATTAATAAATAATAGAATTTATAAAAATTGTCGTGAATGTCATATAACTCCTGATTGGTTACTCGTTTATAAATATGATGAAAATACACTTGTTTTATTGCTTTTTGCAACTGGAAGCCATAGTGAGTTATTTAATAAGTAAAGAAGAAGCTTAAGATAAATTAAGTTTTTTTTATTAAAAATAATTACGATATTTGAATATAAGTTGACTTTTATTTGAAAAAATATATAATAATTGCAACTGGAGGAGTTAAAAAATATGTATAAAGATAAGAACGCTAATAGTTTTGATATTATTAAAAATTTAGAAGAAAATGATTTAAAAGCTTTAAATGGTAAATTTTTAGAAGCGGGTATTATAAATAAATATGATTTTATATCTGTAGTTTTATTAGATAATTTAAATAACGTAACAAAAAAATTTCAAACAAATTTATCAATTGGAAATAGATTTTCAACTAGTGAAACAAATTGGGAAGAATTTAGTACTCGCATTTTAGATTTTTATAAAAGTGATAAAAACATATTTAAGTATAATTTATGCTTTTATTCAGACTATGAAGGAAGTAGTGCACTAACTAGAGGCGTTCATTATGAATTACAAGAAGAAAATATTAATTCTCTTGAAAAAGAAATGAATAATCTAAAAGAAGTTTTATCTTCCTTAAATCCTAATTTTTCTGGTGCTACACCAAAGATTAAATAGTTAAATATAAAATAAAGAAGCCTAAGATAAATTAGGCTTCTTTTATTGTGTCATAAACTTCTTTAGTATCTTTTATTAACTCATTATGTTTAATTAACTCTATTGATTTTTTATTATCATAATATGGTTTAATATGTAAATGATAATGTTTTACTTCTTGAATATTTCCGTTATTTTGAACTAGTGTAAAACCGTTACATCCTAATTTTTCTTCCAAAACATTCATTATTTTTTTAGCGGTTTCATATATATGAGATAAAGTATCACTTGGAATATCATATATATCTTTATAATGCTCTTTAGGAATAACTAATGTATGACCATCACTATCTGGATTAATATCTAAGTATGCTAAACATACATCATCTTCATAAACTTTCATACAAGGAATATCACCATTAATTATTTTACAAAATATACAATCTTTCATGTTTTCACCTCATATTAATTTTAACATAAAAATTGACTAATAAAGTAAAAAGTGATATTATAAATGGCAATTTATTAAAGGGAGTTGATAATTATGACGGCGATGGAAAAAATTATGGATTCGTTTGTTGAAGAATTATTAAAAAATCATAATTTAGCTAAAGAAGAAGAACAAAGAAATTTACTTACTAAAGAAGATTATATAGAAATGTTAAAACCAGCATTACAAATAATAGAAAATAATCAAGATGCTAGTATTGAAGAAATAAGGGAAGAACTATATAAATATTCAGGGGTTGAAGAAACTGTTAGTGATGCTATTAATAATAAAAAAATGGCACCAGGCGCAGTAATAACTTACGGAACAAAAAAATATCAAGAAGTATTAACAGCTGGTAGTAAAGATGATAATGAGCAAAATTTAATAACTGGATTTTCTCTTTACGATCTAGCTTCTGTAACAAAATTATTTACTTCTATAAGTATTCAAATACTTGCTGCAGGAAATAAGATTGATTTAAATAAAAAAGTAAATTATTATTTACCAGATTTTCCAGGGTTAAAAGACGTTACGGTATATCAACTTTTGACTTTTAATGCACCTGTTAAAACTGATGGAAGAGTAGATACAGCAAAAGATAGAGAAGAAGCTTTAGTTCACCCAGTTATTAAATTATCTATATGGTATAAACTCTTAGAGAAAATATATGAAAATGAATTAGAAGATGGTTATAAACCATATTTTAAACGCAGACATTGTTGGTAATAAAAGAGGGGAAATTATGAATTTTGTAAGATTCAAAGGAAAATATGTTGATTTATCAACTATAGATATAAATGAAAATATAGATACTTATGCAAACTTTTTTTCTAAAGCTTTTGGAAAAACCGAAGAAGAAATTAGAAAAATATTAACAGATTATAAAGCAAATAGTTTTTTAGCTATATTAGAAAAAAACGAAGAAAATTTATTAGGGTTAATTGGTTTTGAAAAACAAAACTTACTTAATTTAAGATCAAACATAACTTTAGATTTAATAGATGTTCATTCTGACAAAGAAAAGTTATTACAATGTGGGAAAGAATCAATAAGTTTACTAACTGATTATGCATACAACACATTAAATTATAAAAATATATTGGCAGAAGTGCCTACTTGTAGCACGGAAGAATTAGAATCTTTTTCCGGCTCTTATGATTATATTGGTACAAGAGATTTTTCATATAAAACAAACAATAACTTGTATGATACCGCATTTTTTGAAATGACTCCAAATAAATTTAATCAAAGTGATTTAGCACACTATGTTGGAGAAAGTAAAATTTTGAAAATAAAATATAATTTAAATTTAAAGAATAAGATGGATATTATTAAGGGTGATAGAGTAGATTTAGTTATACCTTCTAAAACTATTTTATATATTGAAAATAATCCGAATTGGTCATATATATTAGCAAATAAAACAATGTTTGAATTAGGCAGTTCACTTAATGATATGGATGATGCATTATGTATGGGAGAAGCTAAAGAAGTGGTTGATTTATATTCTATGGCTAAAAGTTTTGATTATTATATAGTTGATAAAAATGGAATGCCAATAGGATATGTAAATAGATTAAATATAGATAATAATAATTTGAAAACTGATATTGAGATAAATATCTTTAATAAAAATTATCGAGGAAAAGGTTATGGTAGAGACGCTTACGCTATGTATATTAAAGAGTTAAGAAGAATTGGCTATGTTAGTATTGGTGATGTTGTATTTGATTTTAATAAATCTTCTTTAAACATGCATGATAATATGGAATTAAATGAATATGCAATTAGAAGTGAAAGTTAATTTGCATATGGAAAATATCAAGATATGCATTGTTATGAAGTTCCTATAGACTATGAAGAAACTGATAGAAAAACAATAATAAAATAGAATTATAAATATTGTTTTTCTTTTATTATAATTATGTTAAAATGAAATCAAGGGAGTACTAAAATTATGATAAAGCAAGATTATATAACTATAAAAGAATTAGGGAAAAAATTAGATGAATGTGACATAAACATGTTAATTAGTTATGTTAATAAGGCAGTAAAACATATGGAGGTTATTAGTGCTAGTGAAAATGATATAATTAATGCTAATAACATTAGATGTAATGAGAAAGTTTTGAAAGTATTAAGTAATAATGATGAAACTGAATATGATATTGAAGTAACCGATAAACAAATAGATTTATGGGAATCTAGAGAATCTAAAGAATCTGAAAAATGGTGGATGCCTTATTCATCAGAGTTCTTTGGTGGATTTGAAATTAAAAGAGAATTAAAAGTTAAGGGAGTAATATTATATTTTATATTAAAAGCACTTAAGAAAAAAGGAATGGCAGATGTTAAACAAATTAGCTTAAAAAATGCTATCGATAATAAAAATATGGGTAAGTTGGAATCAAGAATAGAAGAATTTGCCGCACGACTTTTAATCCCTAGATCATTTTTTAGTAACGAATTAGGTAAAGACATAGTACGTATGATGCGCGATGAAAGAAATGAAATTGTTGATATAGAAATGGAAAGAAATATAATTTTAGCAAAATTACAAAGCTTTGGTGTAAGTGAAACTATGGCTAAATTAAGATTAAAAATAGCATCTTTTGGAGGCGAATATGATTCTTATACAGAAAAACCTTATCTTGATGACTTTACGTATTACTATGATGATATACATAATGAAAAAGATTCAGCTAAAGAAATGAAAAAATAGTGAGGTATAAATAATATGAGTAAGAAAAAATATAAATTAGTAAAATGTATAGGAGCATTTGCGTTAGCTGGAATTATGGCTACTTCTTTTGTAGGATGTAATTCATCATATAAACCCGAAGAAAATACTAATGATAATCAAGTAGTGAATTCGGTTGATGGAGAAGGAAATCATTTAAGTATTCTTATATTAAAAGATAAAAATAGTTTTTATCCAAATGAATATGAGTTTTATGGATATTTTGAAAAGTTTTTTAATGATTCTATATGTTTTAGAGATGTTTTAAATAATAAAGTATATAATTTGAGTCATGAAAATTATTTTAATAAATATGAATTTTATTATGTTGATATGTATGATTATATAAATCTATATGAATCAGACAAGAAAAAAATAGATTATACTATTAATGAGTACACTTTAATTGAAGATTTGAAAAAATATGAAAGGAAAACTTCAGCTACTATAGTGGGCTTCGAAGAAACAATAGGACTTACAAATAGAGGTACTATTTGTAAAGCAAAGCTATTTGATGCAGAAGCATATTTTAAAGATTCAGAAGATTATTTAAAACAACAAGAATCAACTACTTTGACTAAGAATAAATAAAAATAGAGAAAATTATTCTCTATTTTTATTTGTATATATGTAAAAAAAAATAAAAAAGTGTTAAAATAGTAACAGCTAGGAGCGGATGTATATGTTAGAAATAAAAGATTTAACCGTTAAGGTAGAAAATAAAATAGTTTTAGATAGGTTTAACTTAGCAATTAATGATGGTGAAGTTCATGTTATAATGGGACCAAATGGAGTTGGTAAATCGACCCTTACTAAAGTTATCATGAATGATCCTAATTATAAAGTTATAAGTGGAGATATAATCTACGATGATGAAAGTATATTAAAACTTTCAACTGATGAAAGAGCAAAAATGGGAATATTTCTTGCTATGCAAAATCCACTAGAAATAGATGGTGTTACTAATTCTGATTTTTTAAGAACGGCATTATCAAGTAAAACAAAAGTAAACGTTAATTTATATTCTTTTATTAAAAAGATAGATAGCGCTAAAGATGCTTTAAAAATGCCAGATGAGATGGTACATAGAAGCGTAAATAAAGGTTTTTCTGGTGGAGAAAAAAAGAAAAACGAAATACTACAAATGCTTATGCTAGAACCTTCATTTATCATGTTAGATGAAATTGATTCAGGAGTAGACGTTGATGCTTTAAAAATAGTTGGTGATAACATCAACAAGTATAAAGAAGAACATAAAGAATCTTCTTATCTTGTTATTACGCATTATACTCATTTATTAAAATATGTTAAACCTGATTTTGTTCATGTTGTTAAAAATGGAAAAATAATTAAGACTGGAAATTATGATTTGGCAAGAAAAATTGAAAATAATGGTTTTAACTTTGAAAAAGTAGTGTCAAACGCATTTGATGGAAGTGACGTAAGTGAATAGGATAGTAATAGGAAGTAGTAATAACGAAGTAGGCGTTTTAAAAGAAGATAAATTAATAGTTGATGTAAAAAAAGATACTAACTTTTTAATAGAAAATAATGAAGTTTATAATTATGTATTTAACGTGGATGATGCTAATTTAAACATATTAAACATAAGAGAATCAAAAAATAATATATCTTGCGAAATAAATATAAATAATGGTAATGTATCATTTAATAGCGTTTCTTATAATTCAGGAGATTTAAAACTAAACGTTAATCTAAATAAAGAAGGTTCATCTATTCTTGTACATAACTCAGTAATTGCAAAAGAAAAGGTAAATTATGATATGAAGATTAATCATAATGTAAAAAACACAAATAGTGATGTATGTAATAATGGTGTAACTAAAGACGATGGTACTATATGTTTTGATGTATCAAGTTATGCTCCTAAGGGAAGTAAGGGATGTTTAATTAATCAAGATAGTAAAATAATATCATTGAACAAAATTAACGGTAATAAAATTAATCCTATACTCTTAATTGAAGAATATGATGCGGAAGCAAGACATGCAGCTTTTGTTGGTAACTTTAAAGATGAAGAACTGTTTTATTTAATGAGTAGAGGCTTAAGTAAAAATGAAGCTAAAAACCTACTTATAAGTGGACTTTTAATTGGAATTTTAGATGTATGTTTTAATGAAAAAGAAAATTTAAAGAAAAAATTAAATGACGAATGGAGGTGAAAAAACAATGGATTTCAAAAAAGATTTTCCAATGTTAAACGAAGGAATTATATACTTAGATAATTGTGCTACAACATTAAAGCCTAATTCTGTTATAGATGAAGTTAGCGATTATTATAGAAGATATAGCGCTAATGCTCATCGTGGAGATTATGATATTAGTAGAATAGTTGATGATAAGTTAGTTGAAGTAAGAGAAAAAGTGGCTTCGTTTATAAATGCTAGTTCATCTGATGAAATAATTTTTACAAGCGGAGCAACTGAAAGTTTAAACCTAACCATAAATGGATTTTTTAAAGAGTTTTTAAAACCAGGTGATGAAGTTTTAACTACGAAAGCAGAACACGCATCGTTAATTCTTCCTTGGTTTTCCGCAGTAAATAAAAATGGTGCGACAATAAATTACATTGAATTAGAAGATGATTTATCAGTTTCAATGGAAAATGTAAAAAAGGCCATAACTAAAAATACGAAAGTAATATCACTTTCACATATAACAAACGTAATAGGAGATGTAAGACCTATTAAAGAGATATGTGAATATGCTCATAAGCAAGGAATTATTGTTTTAGTAGATGGTGCACAAAGTTGTGGGCATATAAAATATAATTTAACAAATG
>CAPZYV010000044.1 GCA_948750805.1 uncultured Bacilli bacterium
AAACAACAAATGACGATATGCCAATTTCAGGGTCAGTATAATTGACAATTTCTTTTTTTATATCTTGAAGATTTTTTTCATGTGTAAAACATACATTATTATATTGATAATTTTCTTCAGATGAATATGTTTCATAAATGGTAAAAATCCTAGTCAAATTTTCTATAGGTTTTTCATCAACAAATTTTGTAAAATTTATGTTTAGATTTTCGCCTGACAAAGATATAGGCTTTTTTGGTGTAATATTGCTTTCATATATACTTGAATCAGGAATAAAATTAAGAGGACAAATTAATTTATTGCCTTCTAATTTTTTAAATGATATTTTAAATAAACTATTTAAAGTTTTTTCTTGTAAGCCAATTATAGTTACATATCCATCATAATTATTAAGATTAGAAATCTTTCCTTGAATTTCATAGTCATCACTATCATAAACACCAATAATATGATTCATTTTTAATAATTCATCTATATATTTTTCTTTATTAGCAATATAATTTTCAAATCCTACATAGTCTAAGTCTTTAAAAACTGTTAAAGTTCTAAATTCAATATTATATTCATAGTTTAGCTTAATATATTTAAAAATTGAAAATGATATTATAATAATACTTAAACTAATGAAAAATGATAAAAAAATAAACAAAAAATTTTTATGAAAACTAAATTTTTCCTTTTTAAAGAGAAAACGGTATAATTCTTTATCACTTTTCATATATTTTACCATCTTTCATATATAGTTCTACGTCTACATATTTAGAGACGGTATCACTATGGGTAACTACAATAACACATTTGTTATCTTTTGCTAACTGTTTTAAAATTGATAATATATGTTTAGTATTTTCTTTATCTAAAGAGCCAGTTGGTTCATCAGCAAGAATTATATCAGGATTATTAACAAGAGCTCTTGCAATTGCAACTCTTTGTTGCTCTCCACCAGAGAGTTCATTAGGATAATAATTAATTTTTTCTAGCATATCTAGATTATTTAGTAATTCTTTTCCTTTATTATACTTCTCTATTTTAGATAAATCATTTTTTATATATAGAGGTAAAATTACATTTTCTAATACTGTTAAATTAGGATTTAAATAAAATGATTGAAAAATAAAACCTATATGACTAGCCCTTATTTCTGCCAATTCATTAGTAGACAAATTATTTACTGATTTTTTATTTATATAATAAGTTCCTGTGTCAAATGAATCTAGCAAGCCTAATATCTGGATTAATGTTGATTTCCCAACTCCTGATTTACCCATAATAGAATACATTTTGCCAGTTTTAAAATTATATGTAAGATTGTTAAGCACATTATTTGTTTTACCATCTTTATTATATGATTTAGATAAATTATTTATAATTATCATTAACATTTAAACTCCTTTCGACTATAAACACTTTTAATTTATTATTCAACTTAATTTTATACATTTTTTAATAATTTAAAGAGCGACTAATCGCCCCTTAAATTATTCATAGCTGTACATATAAACAGGGTCAGCTTTTATAACACCTGCCCAAGGTTGATGATTAGTATTAGTAAAGAAAACGTATCTAAATTTGCCTTTACTGTGAGAGCCCATTTCATAGCTATATGTTTTTCCTACTTCACTTAATTTGGCTGTTACTGTTTTTTTATCTCCATAACCAAATAGTCCCTTTCTTTGTAAAGTTATATCTACTCTATTATAAGTGTTATAATATGCAAATCCTAATTCAGTTGGCTTAATTGCAATTTTGTGTTTTTCATATTTGAAATCTCTGCCTGAACCTGTTAAAGTTGTTCCACCTTGCATATTTATAGTTGATTTGTATTTCTCTTCAGCTGCTTGCACACATGAAATAGATAATAGCGTTAACATACCTACCGTAAGAATTATACTAATTTTTTCAATTTTGTCACCTCCTATCTATAAATTTATAACAAATCATTGATGATTTATTACCTTAAACTATAATGCTTACACCTGACATTTGGTCATAAATATTAACTGCGACGCCACTAAATTTGAATACACCGCCAAAACCAGCATGAGATAATGTATAATTTTTACTATTAGCTAAACTAATTGTGCTCTTCGCATGTTGATAACTTGCATATATTGTACCTCCTTTATTAACTCGATAAGTTTGATTGATAATCATTGATGAACCATATTTTGGTAAGCCTATTGAAACACCAAAACCATTATTAAATTCTTTAATTTCTTTTGATGATGATGTACCTGCAGTACTTGTTACTGTGGTAGAGGGAGTATTCGCTAAAGATGTGTTAATTAAAAGTGAGCCAATGACATCATAACTTTTAGTTGAAGGATTTACTTTCCAGGTTGCTGTTACAGATACTAAACAATTTGTAGTACAAGAACTTACTATTTTTATCTCTTTCTCATTATTTGATACAGTAGTATTATTTGGCTTAATGTAATTTGCATCATTACTACTTTTTATGTCACCATTTATTACATTTGAATTAATAAATTTTTCGTAATCAGTTAGTGTCATTAAATCTTGACATTTTTCCCAATACATAAATGATAAAAATTTATATTCTTCTTTTGTAAAAGTAACTCCATTATTATTTTCATAATAAACTTCTTTAGCTGATGTAGATTTAGCGAAAGCAAAAACACATAATAACATTAAAAATACTTTTCTTTTCATAATTTTTTCCTTTCTGTATTCAAATTATCACAAAATGTCAAAAAAAAGTAGGACTTTTTTGGTCCCATTTTATTTTACTAATATAGATTGTAAAAGATTATTAAATTTTGTAATTTCAACTTCTTCATCTCTGCACATATTAATATTACAAATCATATCTTTTCCATCATATGAAAAACTGTTGAACGTTTTTACATCATTATATTCATTAAATTCTAAATATCCTGATATTAACACATAATTCCATTCTTTGGAAATATCATTTTCTATCATAATCAAATTTAAACTTTTAGCTTCAGGTATGTATGTAAAAACATAATTTTTTTCTTTATATATATATACATCCGAATCTTTTTTAAAATTTTTTTTAATTTTCCCTTCTATTTCTTGATTGTATTTTAATTCTATATTTTTTTCAATTTGTTCTGGAACAGAAGGAAATATATAATTGTTTGAAAAACTTTTTACAAAATCTAATTTTAGTTCTTTTTTATCATTTTCTAGTATTATTTCTAAAAATAAATTAGAAAGAATATCCTTAATGCTTTTTGTATAAAAAACAGATTCTTTACTTTTAAATTCTACTAAAGTTATAAAACTAGAATCAGTGGTAAAAATATTTTTTTCTTCTTCTTTATTTTTATAATATAATCTCAATTTGCTTATATCATAATTAGTATCAATATTTCCTAAACTAAAATATATTTTTTCTTTGGTATATACAAATAATCCGTTTGATATAGTTATATCATTAGAGGAATATCCAATATTATAAACTTTTAATGAATTATAGGTATTAATAAAATAATAAGTTAAAAATGATAATATTAAGGTTATAATTACTAATATAGATATTTTTAACATTTTATTTTTTTTATTTCTATCTTCATACAGCGATAATGCTACTTTAGTTACATTATTCTTATTACCTTTATTTTCTCTTTCTCCAAACAGCAATTCATTTATACTTACATTAAACAGTTTACTCATTTTTATTAAACTTGAATTGCTAGGATAACCAATCCCTCTTTCCCACTTGCTGATAGATTCTCTACTAACAAAAAGAATCTCCGCTAATTTATATTGTGATAATCCTTTTTCAGTTCTAAGTTCTTTTATAAAAGCACCTATTTTCTGTGCATCCATATTATTCATACCCTTTCGTTTTAAGACTCAATTCTAATTCTTCAATTCTATTAAATAAACTATTTAGATATGTCGTTAAATATATGTGAGGTCTAGTTATAATATTTTTAAAATTGAATTCTAAACCTTTACTTAAAAGCGCCAATTTTATAGTTTTTGCTTCATCACTTAAAATAGGAATAAATTGAAGAGCAATAGCAATAATTAAACTTAGTTCTTTAATATCTATTTTAAATATTTTCAAAGGAATTAATAAATAATAAAAACTATCTGCAATTTTAATAGGTGTATAAATTGTCCCCAAAATATACGTTGTATTAATGACTAAATAAATTTTAAAACTGGTTAGAAAGGCTAATTTCAAATCACCAAAAATAAAATTACATATAAAGATAAAGAAAATAATAAAAAAATTTAATTTTAAAACTTTTAAATATCTTTTTAAGTTAGTTTTAAATAATAATATAATAGTATTTATAATAAATAGTAAACTTAGAATTATGATATTATCTATCAAAAAAATAAATATACTATAAAATAAAAATAATATTAAACCTAAACTATAAATCATAATTATCAAGTTCCTTTAAAATATCTTCTTCACTTTGGACATTTTGGATTTTAAATTTATTAATAATTTTTAAATTAAGAGGAATATCAAGTTTATGTTCTTTTAAAATATTTAGATTAAGAAATAATTCTTCTTTTTGATAATCGTATATTTTGTTATTATCTAATATTAAAACTCTATCACTATAGATTAATTCATCAATTATATTAGTTATAAAAATAACCCCAATGCCTTTGCTCTTTAGTTTTCTAATTATTGAATATATAGCTTTTTTTCCTTCAATATCTAACATTGATGTAGCTTCATCAAAAATTATATATTTAGGATTTAACGCTAAAATGGAAGCAATAGCGACTCTTTGACGTTCTCCCCCACTTAAATTATAAGGATTACTATAAATATAATTTTCAATACCTACTTCTTGTAAAGAAGTTTTTATAATACTATCAATTTTATCACTAGGTGTACTCATATTTTCTAAAGTAAACTTTATATCATCATATACTCTATTAAAAACTATTTGGTTATCAGGATTTTGAAAAACTATTCCAACTTTTTGACGAAAGTTTTTAATATTAGTTTTTTTATGCATTATTTCATCATCTATAAGTAATGTGCCTTTATTTACTTTTTTTAAACCAGCTAAAATATGAGCAAGTGTTGATTTACCACTGCCGTTTTTACCAACAACAAAAGTTATTTCGCTTGCTTTTATTTCTAAAGATATATCATCTAAAATTTTTTTATTATCATAATTAAAACTTACCTTATCTAACTTAATCATTTACTAACTTTGTTATCCTTTCTTCAAAAACTTTAGCTATCCCTAAAATAGTGATGATTTTTATAGGCATCATTACTAATTGTTTTAGTATTCGTATAGGAATAATCAAAGTACTAGCATTTTTTGTAATCATCATAACCCATATTGTATTTAATAAACCATTAATTAAAGCTGTTACTAAAAAAGTACTTATAATAAGTCTAATTATAAAACTCTTATTAATTTTAAATTCTTTTTGGTGTAATATTAATCCATATATTAACCCAGTTAGAAATGCACTAATTGTAAAGCCAAAGAAGAAACTTCCAGATGGAAAAAGCAAAGCTCCTATAATATCACTAATAGTCGAAATAAATACCGTATGACGCCAATCCAACATGATAGCAGCAAGCATAATCGGAACAAATGAAAATCCTATTGTAATAATTGGTGTTTGAATCGATAAAATTCGTCTTAAAACAACAGTTGATGCAATAAACAAAGCTGTAAATAATATTTTTTGTATCTTACTCATAAAAAAACCTCCATTTTTCCACTACGAAAAATAAAGGTTATATCTTATTTTCATAGCGGAATGCGAAAATAAATAAGCGATTTCTCTTGCCTTATAAACAACTTCCCGTTTTATAAGTCTTAACTATTTATTTTCTACTCTAAAATTAATTATGAAATTAATTCATTTCTTATTTCATTATATCACTATCTATTAAAAATACAATATTTTATTAAAAAAATATGCTACATTTAGTAACATACTTTAATTATCGTGTACATTTAAGAAACTGAGATTCAATATAAGCTGATTCTATTGCCCAATTACTAGGAGTAGATTTCAGTAATTCTTTTTCTTGCCATTCTGATGTTTTTCTTTGAGCTTCGTCAATTATTCTTAATAACATAAGCTCTCGTTCTAATCTACTTTTCTCTATTCCAGCAACAATTGTATCTTGATTTTCTCTATAATATTCCATATTTCTCCAAAACCTTTCCTTATTTATTTTCTTGTAACATATTTAATAAATCTATTTTAAATTTATCTTTAGTAGCATTTGCTTTTGAAATCATTATTCCTTTATAAGTTGTAAGTTCACTCATATGCCCTTCAAGTAATATTTCAGTTGGTGTAATAGTTTCAAGCATAACTGTACCTTCTTTTAAATAAACTGTATAATAAAGTTTAACTTCACCATGAACGGCTGCAAACATTTTATCACTTGGTAATTTAAGCTCATATTTTTCAGTACCTTCTTTTTTATTAGTACTTATAAGTTCACCTACAAAGTTACCATTTCTAAGAGCTGGATAATAATCAAAATTAAGCTTTTTAAAAGCTAACATATTATATTTTTTTAAAGCTCTTTCTAATTTTTTATATTCATTCTCATTAATATAATCTAAAACGTAACCTTTCATAATTTAACCCCCTATTTCAATTACGAATAAATTATAGCATATTTTGAATCTTTTGTCAACTATTCGTAAAAATTTATTCATTTTTGCAAAATGCACTAGATTTTTGATATATTTTATGCTGGTAAACTCAAGCCTTAAAAAAGCAAGATATTATCTTACTTTGAGCTCGATTATTGTTACTCCAGGATTAAATATATCAACATAGTAATTTAAAACATTTTTATTTTTTTTCAGTAAATTATGAATTTCATCTTTTAAAATATAGGAACTCCAACCATGTATAACCCCAATATCCTTGATACCTAGCTTTAAATTATCATTAATAAAATCATTAAGCACAAAAACTATAGTATCTCTAGTTTCGCCATGAGCATTTAAGACTGGTGATTTACTATTTAACATTATTGTCAGAATTTACAATCGGGATACTTGAATTGCCAATTGCAAAATTACTTTCAACTGAATTATTTATTTCGGTAATGTCAGGGATTTTAAATGTGGCAGCATTTGGTATTGGTGGAAGTTTTACAACTGGCTCATCATTATGATGAACAGGTATTTCTTCTTCTGGTTCACCAGCTTTAAACTTAGCATTATAATATGCAACTACTTCTTTAATAGTAGGAATAGAAGGACGTCCTCCCATCTTACTTACAGATAAACCAGCAGCTATATTAGAATATGTTACAGCTTTTTCTATATCAAAGTTGTTAGCTAAGCAATAAACAAAAGCACCGTGAAATATATCTCCTGAACTACTTGGGTCAACTACAGTTGTTTTAATACCTGGCATAATTCTAATTTCCCCTTCAACTAAATACATAGCTCCCATTTCTTCTAATGTAACTATAATATTATTATTAGGGTATTTTTGTTTTAATTTTTTATAAACATTAACTAAACTTGCAGAATTATTATAATCTATTTTTAAGCCTGATACAGTTTCAGCAAATCCTTTAGAACAAATAATATATCTTACAAATTTACATAATTCTAGCAAATCCTTAGTAACTCTTCCCGCATCAACTACACTAACAGCATTAGGAAATTTATTTAAAGCATTTATAGTTGCAGCGTATTCTTTTCCGTCAGAAAATATAACATTAGGCATTATAGTATAATCATATTTTTTTAATTGAGGTTGTCCTCCTACAACATCAAAACGAGTTCTTGTCCCTTTTTTCTTATTAACTAAAATGACTGATACAGGTGTTCCAACTTCATAAGAAGTTTCCATTAAGTCAGTTTTAACCATAGCTTGTTCT